>NZ_VOYP01000017.1:0-64339 GCF_013420235.1 Acinetobacter sp. YH01022
TCAACGACTCTTGGACGTGTTTGTTTTCTTCCGCTCAATAGTAACGGTTCAATTTCTTTAAAGGCTTCTCGACTAATGTCGCTGGGATATGGTTTTCTCATTGAATAATTTTAACAAATTCTTTTTTTAAGTGCTAAAAAAGAATGAAATTAATACTGGATAGGCTCTTATTATAATTTTTTAACAATTAAATCATAGGAATAAAAATGATATCTGATATTGAAAGATATTTCATTTGTAATATTTTGCATACATATGAAGAAATTATAAAGTTATCTGGGACTATAAATCACCCTCTTTACAATGATGAAAAATACTCTATTTTAAATAATAAACTAGCGCATATAAGTATAAATTTATTGCATTTTTTTGAACAAAAACAATTTAGTGAGATCTTAAATATTTCAATTCGAGACCAATTAAATACTGATAAAGAATCTCCTTATCACCGGGTATTTAGCTATGCAATAAAATCTAAACATGGAACAATTAAAAATAAAAATTATACAGATTCTAACCTTAAGCTTCCACTTTGCGTTTACATATTCAAAGATGACTTATTGTATGACTATTTTTACCAACCACATTTATATTCTCAAAATAAAGAATACTTTTTTCTTGAAGACCTCTATCTCACAATAATCGAAGTAATGAAGCTCAGCCGAATTGATAATATTAATATTCCTCAGATTCATATGCCTCAAAAAAAATATAGTATCGAAAATAATGTGCTAGCTATAAACGTGTTAGATCAATATAAATATTTGGATTATGGAATAGCGAATACATTAAATCTTAAAACATTTGAATTTATTCAAAATAGGTTTGTACAAATAGCCCCCATGTATGAAATTCAACTTAGACTATTAGCTCCTCAACACACTAAACCTGCATAAATATGTAAATCAATGCAACCCCAACAAACCAGTACTTATTAATTTAAACCTACAACTTGATTTCGAAAGATTAAACCCCTACATCTACTATTAACTTTATAAATGATATGGCGTATTAGAAATGACTTTAGAAAAGGCGACCTTGCCCGTTCCACAATTTGACCAGATTCAACTGGCTGATTTAAAACAACAGATTGAACAAGCCATTCAACAAGGACAAAGTTTTTTAAAAGATTTAACTGCAGTTCCAGAAAATGCTCAGGCACAGCTCGATGTGTTAGAGCAGGTCGATACGTTGGAAAACAACATGAGCGAAGCTTGGGGTGTGCTATCACATCTCAATGCCGTGATGAATAACACAGAAACGCGTGAACTTTATCAATCCCTGCTTCCAGCATTAAGTGAATACTACACCCAGCTGGGTCAACATACGGTGCTCTATCAAAGCTATCAACATGTACATGACTCATCCGTATTTAGCACCCTCCCTGCAGCCCATCAAAGTGCCATTAAACTGGCACTGCGCGATTTCAAACTTTCAGGCGTGGCTTTAGAAGGTGAAGCGAAAAAACGCTATGCAGAAATTTCTGCACGTTTGTCACAGCTGTCATCTGACTTTTCTAACCATGTCCTCGATGCCACACAAATCTACTTCAAGCCTCTAACTGAAGAACAACTCAAAGGTTTACCACAAAGCAGCATCGATCTGCTCAAACAATATGGTCAGCAACGCGAACTTGATCAGTCAGTTGCGACATTGGACATTCCGGCTTATCTGGCCATCATGACCTATGCCGATGACCGTGGCTTACGTGAAGAGTTATACAAAGCCTATACCACACGTGCTTCCGACCTATCTGAGCATCCTGAATTTGACAATACCCAGGTGATGGAAGAAATCCTGAGTCTACGTCATGAAATGGCACAGTTATTAGGTTTCAACAACTATGCCGAGTTATCGCTGGCCAGCAAAATGGCGCCGGATGTCGAAACCGTAGATAAGTTCCTGGTCGACCTGGCTGAACATGCCCGAACACCTGCAAGTAAAGAAATTGCCGAATTAAAAACCATCGCCATTCAGGATGGCATTCTCGAATTACAGCCGTGGGATACAGGTTATTATTCGGAAAAACTGAAACAGCAACAGTTCAATTTATCGCAGGAATCACTGAAACCGTATTTCCCTGCACCCAAGATTTTGCAAGGCTTGTTCAGTATTGTAAATCGTCTTTACGGCATCAACATTGTGGAACGTGAAGCGCCCGTCTGGCATCCAGATGCACGCTATTTTGAACTGGAAGATCAAGGCAAGGTAGTCGGCGGTTTTTATTTCGATCTGTATGCGCGTAGCGGCAAACGTGGTGGTGCCTGGATGAGCGGTTTCCGCTCGCGCATGCAAACCCGACAAGGCCTGCAAAAACCGATTTGCTACATGGTCTGCAACTTTACCCCTGCAGTCGGTGATCAACCTGCGCTGCTCACCCACGATGAAGTGAATACCCTGTTCCACGAGTTTGGCCATGGGCTGCATCATATGCTGACCGAAGTCGACCATATTGCCGTGGCAGGTACCCACGGCGTAGATTGGGATGCAGTCGAGCTACCAAGCCAGTTTATGGAGTTCTGGACCTGGGATACTGACAGCCTCGATCTGCTCAGTGAACACATCGAAACCCGGCAGCATTTGCCAGAAGATTTGCTTAAATCCTTGCTGGATGCCCGTTTCTTCCAGTCCGGTATGCAAACCTTGCGTCAAATCGAATTTGCCTTGTTTGACCTGTCGATTCACAAACACAGTCCTGCTTTAAATGCCGAACAGGTACAAGCGACACTGGACGAAATTCGCCAAAAATATGCGGTCGCACCGACAGCCAGTTATAACCGTTTCCAGCATAGCTTTAGCCATATTTTTGCCGGAGGCTATGCTGCGGGTTATTACTCTTATAAGTGGGCCGAAGTTTTGGCCAGTGATGCCTTCGACCGTTTCGAAAAAGAAGGAATCTTTAATGTGCAGACCGGAAAAGAATTTCGTCAATTTATTCTAGCAGTTGGCGGAAAAGATACAGCACTTGACGCGTTTATCAATTTCCGCGGACGCGAGCCAAAAATAGATGCGTTATTACGTCATCAAGGTTGGACGAAGCCCTCTAAAAACGCTTAAACTAACTGTCTAAGATTGTTCGGAAGGTTAGGATGATGACTATCAAACGTCGTTTCATTGCAGGTGCTAAATGTCCAAAATGTGAAGCACTGGATCGGGTTGTCATGCTAACTTCTGGCGACGATGAATGGATTGAATGTATCGAGTGTGGCTATAGTGAAAACCGGCCAACACATGTCGAAGAACCACAAATGCCGGAACTGCCGGATGAGATTGGTGTCATTCAGTTCAAACCACGTCAGCCTAAATAAAAACAGGTTCAATATGACATTAGATCAAAGAAATAGCCCAAAACTTTTATTGGGCATTATGGGGGGATTGGTTGCAATCATTGCGCTTTTTTTGGCCTATCAATGGTTTTTTGCAACTTCAAACGAAACATTGCCTGAACATGAAGGAGCCCGTTTAACGGCTCCTGCAAAACCGGCGGCTAAAGCTGAAAAACCAGCTGAACCACTTGCTCAAGCCGAGCAGAAAACCATTCAGCTGGTGGATGAAAAAATTCTGAAAGAAGCTGTTCCAGAAAATGAATCACTCGCCAAAGAAGAAGTGGCCAAACTGGATGATATTCAAAGCCAGTTAAATGAACAGGAAGCCATGCTAAAAGCTCAACACGCCGATGCAGATGAGCTGATTGCCCTGAAAGAAGAACAGATTAAATTACTCGAAGCTCAATTGGCTCAAAAACAATAATTTTATAGTTGAATATTCAGCTAAAATATCAGCACATGTTTTAGCTGATTTCTTTCATGTCCCTACCGACCAGCAATCAGAACCTGCTTGCAGCACTTACTTTACTGACCTGCTCTGCCTTTTTATTTTCCCTGATGGGCGTCTGTATTCGCTATGCTTCACATACGGTAGATAATCCCAGCATTGTATTTTTTCGCAACTTTGTCGGCCTCTTTATTTTTCTACCGTTTATTTACCGTAAAGGAATTGGATTTTTTAAAACCGAAAAAATCTGGATGCATAGCTGGCGTGCCATCATCGGGCTGATTGCCATGTATGGCTTCTTTTACGCAATTGCCCATTTAAAGCTGTCCAATGCCATGGTCTTCACCTATTCTTCCCCGATTTTTATTCCCCTGATTGCCTGGTTATGTCTGAAAGAAAAAATCACCAAATCCATGTTACTCGCAGCAGCAATTGGCCTGGTCGGTGTCATTTTTGTGGCCAAACCTGATGCCGGCATGTTTAACCAGATGTCAGTCATTGGTCTGGGGGCCAGCTTCCTGGCTGCCCTGGCATTTGTGACGGTTCGTGCACTTACCAGTACCGAATCGCCAGAAAAAATCGTGTTTTATTTCTGTTTTATCGGCACCCTCATTTCCATGATTCCGATGTTCTGGCTATGGCGTCCTTATACCTGGACTGAACTAGGTTTCTTGATTGGTGCAGGCCTGCTGGCCAATATCAGCCAGATTTTTATGTCCAATGCCTATAAACTCGCCCCTGCCGGACAAATTGGCCCGGTAAATTATATTGCCATTATTTTTGCCGGGATCTGGGGCTTTATCTTTTGGCAGGAAACACCAGATTATTACAGTTTAATCGGTTTCGGACTCATTTTAACTGCCATTATCCTGTGTAGTCCCTTGGTGAAAAAACGTTCAATCCAATCATTCAGCCAGTTTTTCCAATCATAAAAAAAGCACCCGAAGGTGCTTTTTTAACACGATGAATTAATGATACCAACCGAACAGTTTAAAAATATACGGCGCATAGGTCACAATCAGTAAAGACGGGAACAGCACCATAATCGGCAGCAACCAGCGTTCATAACGGTAATAGAACTTGGTGTATTTGACCTTTGCTTCCGCATCGGCAGCACGAACCTCATCATCACCTACCGACATTCGAGTCAGAAGATGGTTCAGCGCCACTGGCGGAGAGACATAGCCCAACTCAAATGCGACCAGTACAATCATCCAGAAATGGATTGGATGGATACCATTTTCATAAGCCACCGGTGCAATGGTGGCAGCAACCAAAATCACGGCACCAAACGGATCTGTCGTCATACCGACAATTGCCAGCAACAGGGCAATAAAGGCCAGTGAAATATAGATATTACCCAAATGCGTTGGCAATAATTCTACTACTTCACTACGCTCAATCAGACCGCCTACACTTGCAGACAAGGCCATCAAGATAATCAGCGCACCAATATGTCCAACGGTTTCTGCTGAAGCAAACCACATGGAATGGGCAAAGCCGCGTGATTTTTCTCCCCCATGCGGTGTATGTTCGCGCATAAAGGTCGACTTTTTTTCATGTTCCAGGGTTAAAGCTGCATGACGGTCTGGTGGTGTCACAAAACGGTCACCCCACCATTTATCAAACATAATGTAAGCAATCAGGATAATCGGCAGAATCACCGGAGCAGTGAATTCATCCATTTGGGTATCCAGACCCAGGGTATACATTAAAATGACCACAACAGTAATCACGATATAAGGAATCACCGGCACAATGGCTTTTAACATGCCCGGTACCGCCACTTTAGGCGAGTTCACACGGAAACGTGTTTCCGCAAGGTAGAGGGATACTCCCAGGAAAATCAAAGCGGTCAACCAGAAGACATAAATACCGTGATCAAACAGCTCATCTGAAGTTACATGTCGGCTGTCGAGCATGGAAATCAGAATCACCAGCAAGCAGGGACGAATCACCACCCCCAGCGAGCCAGACATGGCGGAAACAGCCAAGGCATATTGACGGCGTGAACCCGAATTCCATACTTCCTTATAAATGATCGCACCTGCTGCCACAACAAAAATCCCGGAAGCACCGGTATAGGCCGTTGGAATCGCAGCGGCAATCAAAATCAGCCAGGTCAGGGTTTCAGGGGCCAGGTTCCACGGACGTAAAATACCGAGAAATAAATCCATCACCCGAGTTTGGGTCAATAGCATACCCGCCCAGATAAACAGTGCCAGGTTTAAGAAAATGCCAGAGAATTCCACCAGAATTCCGAGGTAAATCCCTTGCCCCATTGGATAATCCATGACAAAGGTAAACACAATCCCGGTCACTAATGCCATGTAGGCATATAAAGGCACACTCAGTAAAGCCAGCCCCAGATTGCCCTTAGCTTCCTGTTTGGCCACAGGAGGTTTAAAGAGTTGTAACAGACTGATCAGGGTTAAGCTAATAAATAGGAAAATCCACAGCCAGTAAACCGTCAGTGTTTCATAAGTAGAAGTCACACCTGAGTTGATAATGGAATGGTATTGGCTGAGTACCGATGCCGTCAGCAGACCATTACCTAATGCCATAAACAGGGCATAAACACGATAATCCAGCTTGGTGGTTGGAGCACGTAAGCCAATATGATGAAACTTGACTGAAGCGGTGATTGCAGCAACCACAACCATCAGCAATAAAATAATGACACGGTTTTCAGTACCAAATTTAAAAACACCAAAGAATGAGGTTTCCAGGGTACGGTAAGTTCTTATCGTTGGATGATCATCCATATATTGAATGGCTTTGTCATAGAACTGATACTTTTCCTGGCACTGTTGCTGCCCTGCCAGAACCGAAGCCCGTACATCTGCTTCCGATGTGGTCCCGAAAATATCAGCGAACTCATCATTGGCATTGGCTTTCATTTGTTTTTGTACTTGCGCATCAATATCCGGATGTAAGTCACAGCTTGGCTTGGTGGGTTCTGCACGTAAAAAAGAATATTGCATGCCAATATCTTCATTGCCATACAAACGTTCACCCATACGTAATAGCTGACCATGAATCATCTCACCAGTACCGATGATGAGTGTGAGTAAAAGTAGTAATAGAATGACAAAAGTCGAGATCCACTCTGTCCATATATAACGTAACAGACCTAATCCTGATCTGCTATTTTCATCATTTTGCATGTGCATTCCTATTTTTTCTTTTAATCATTGCTACAACTTCAGCAATGCCACTTTCCTTTTCTGAATAGAAAACATCCTTTCTCTATTCAATCTATTTATTCTTATCAACAAATTTGCATTAACTCGATATCAATGAAAATGACAATATGTATTTTCTTTTCTGTTTTAAATGTCAATCTTGCCACTATTCAACAAAATATTCCCATAAAACATAAGCCAAAGCGATGACGACTCCTCCAATCACCCCCAATAAATGTGCTTCAACCAAGACTGGACTACCAATCAGTTCCGCTGTACCGACACTGCCTACCGTATTTTCCCAAAGCAATTTTCCCAGAATCAGGCACAACACCAAGGCAGCAAAATTGCGCTCTTTTCTATACAACAGATGTACACAGGCAACGGTGACATACGCCCCGTGCAAGACTCCAGACAGGCCGGCATAAGCTTCTATATCCGGAAAAAAATAATAAAAACACAGACTGATAAATGGCGGAAGTAATAAAAGTAAAGCAACGAAATGCCAGATTTTGACGCGTGGAAAGATGAAAGGTAAACAGGCAAAAGCCAGCATATTGAGCAGATAATGAATCCATCCCACATGTACCCAATGGGCAGTCCATAAACGCCAGAATTCTTTAAATAAATCAGCTTGCCAATAAATAAACGAGTCTGCAAAAACTTGAAGGCATGCCGAAAAAGACATTACAAATGCAATAAAAATAATCTTTTGCATCAGAAACGGGTTTTTCATTGGCATGCCCCCCAGTTTAGAAATAATGGATTAAAAATAAAACATCATCCCAACCCATATTTTTCTTATATTTTTTTCATCCCATTCAACTTAAGAGGATGCAGCACTCTCATTTTCAGTAAATAAATCATCCAGTTCTGCAGAATTATCCTGATCATCCCAGAAACGTTGCATCCCATCATCACTGGAGCGGATGCCGGTATGTTCAGTCCAGTAACGGTCTGAAATCCCCTGCACCATATTTTGCGCCATACTGTCTACCAGTCTGAACTGCGGATTAACCGGTTTTTCTTCAGAGCGGGCTGTGGCAAATGCTTTCAGTGCATCACGAATCTTGGCATCATCGCCACTGGCTTGAGCTGCGACCGCATACAGGGCATGTGACAAGCGTACACCTTTTTGTTCACCCAGTTGCACCGACTGTTTTAAAGTCTGATAAGGGTCGGGCTTACCATCTCCCGCACCCGGCAACAAGGTCCAAATGACTGCACGTGCAGCTTCTGGCGCACCCCAGAATTTGGAATTATCTAGGCACACCATGCCGCGTTCCACCACTGCCGCAATATCTTTCGGTACATTGACGGCACCGCCAGAATTAATGTCATTGGTCATGGCCTGTAAGCCACTGATCATTCCCATTAAATATACCGTTTGATCGAGGTCACTTTTCATTTTTGGGCACCCATCACCTAGGGCCTTGTTATATTTTGTCGCCCAACGCTTTTCTAATAGCTGGTAGCCTGCATACTGACGCTGTGCGGCAATGGCAGCCCAGCGTTTTTGCTGGATACGGGCATCTTGTGCTTCTGAAACTTGCCCCGCTTTAGAAGCGCGTAAATAATGCAATTCTGCTTCCAAGGCCTGATTTTCAGCACAAACTCCTGATGAAGCATATAAAAGAACCGCAATACGGGTTGGGTCTGCCCCCATATCTTTGGTGGACATAATAGCAGGCGTTAAGGCATTGCCTGAATTGCATGCCATATCAGCATCATCCATGGCCAAGATAGGCGGTACAATATGTTTCTCACTAAAACCTAGGGCAATGTTTGCCCCTGATTTAACCACTTGAGAACAACCTGATAATAAAGAACTTGTAACGATGATGGCTGCCATACCTTGGCATATTTTTTGGACTTGCGACATTTTCCTGTCCTCTATAATTGTGTTTATGTCCATAGCACCTAAACATAGCAGATGCAAAATTTGAATAAAAGAGTATTCACTCTAATTTGGTTTGCTACTGTGCCACGAAATGATGTACGGAAAATTGACTGTATTCCATCAAGTTAAAAATTTTGGGCAAAAAAAAGTAGCATTGCGACGGTTCGGCACATGCTACTTATCAAGGGGTCAAAGCCTAACGGCTTTCAGGTTGTGCAAATCGATCCTTCAGCACTGTTCCTAGTCGCCCAATAACAATCGCCAAAACAATTGCTATCACCAGAAACATCCAAGTTGGAATCACCATGATGATTTCCTCAGTTGCTGTTGGTGGTTTTAATTTACATTTAGCTGAAATAATTCACTGGAAAAATTGTCTGACAATTGCAACATTTGTGATTTTTCTCATCAAACTGTCTTACAAAGAACAAAAAATATAACTATATATTTGATTATAAATAATTTAATTAAAATAAATTTTATACAACTGTCTAACAATTAGCTTAATTTAGCCAGTTTTTTCAGTGCTTTCCATTGCTTAAAAGGCAATTGATCAACCCAAATCAAGAGTGGCTTCTCCTGAAAATGCTGGAAATACACCACAATATAAAGCTGATGATCAATCAAATGACTAACCGACACACGTTTAACCTGTTGCGATTTTAAATGCGACAGTGACCATTCACGTGCATGCAAATGTTCCAAACAGATCAGTTGAGGGACTTTCAAGCCATAGGCATAGGTCATTACACCTAGCACAATACACAGCAACCATAGCCATACGGGCAAGAGTTGCTGCAAAAGCACAATCAACAGAGTAAAAATGCTCAGCTGAAATATGCAGGCCAGACGGCTGCGTTTCAGCTGAAAACAACGGTTAGCCATGAACGTAATTTTTCAACTTGGCAATCAAGGCTCTCATTTCCGGACGTGGCGGTTCAGACACTTCCATAAACCAATCTAACAGATCTGGGTCCTCTTGCGCGACCAACTCAGCAAAAGTTTCTTTCTCTGCTGCATCTGCCTGTAGATAATAATTTTTTACATAAGGGTCAAAATAAACATCAATCTCTTTTAAACCGCGACGAGCACGATAAATGACTTTGCGTTCTTCCAAGCTGATTTCTTCGCTCATAGCTAGCTCCCCAACAGTGTGAAATTTTTTGCTAGTTTACCCTATCCATCCCCTCTATTTCGAGCCATTTGCCCAAATTGACCAAATTCATCATTTTATCTGTACATTTGAGCATTCATCTCATTGTCGCTTATGCCTCAATCTTTTAATTTTTATCAAACAACATATTTCTAGATGGACACAATAATAATGCAATCAGCTGCGATTCGACCTTTAGCCAATATGCTGCCCCGTCATTTGTTTAATGCCGAACATGAAGCTTTCCGTGAAACGGTACGCAAATTTTATGAAAAGGAAGTGGTTCCCAATACTGCCAGATATGAACAGCAACAGCATGTCGACCGGGATTTGTGGAACAAGGCGGGTGCACTGGGCTTACTTTGTGCCACCATGCCGGAACAATACGGAGGCTCGGGGGTAGACCGTCTTTACAGCATGATCCTGATTGAAGAACAGGCCTATGCCATGGATTCAGCAACTGGCTTTTCGTTACATTCGGATATTGTGGCCAATTACATCTGCAATTTCGGCAATGAGCAACAAAAGCAGCACTGGCTACCAAAAATGGCTACAGGTGAAGTCGTTACTGCCATTGCCATGACCGAACCGGGAACAGGATCTGACTTACAAGCAGTACGTACCTCTGCTGTTTTGGATGGCAGTGATTATGTCATCAATGGTTCCAAAATTTTTATCACCAATGGCTACCTGTGTGACATGGCGATTGTGGTCTGCAAAACGGGCAGCAGTGATAAAGGTTCAGCTAATCTGTCTTTAATTATGGTCGAAGCTGACCGTGCCGGTTTCAGTAAAAGCAAACCTTTAAATAAAATTGGTATGAAAGGACAAGATACCTGCGAGTTGTTCTTTGACAATGTCCGTGTGCCTAAAGAAAACTTACTCGGTATGGAAGGCATGGGTTTTATGATGCTGATGAAAGAACTGGCTTGGGAACGCATGCTGGTCGCGATCATTTGTCAGGCGGGAGCCGAAGCAGCATTCGCGCATACCGTGCAATATACCAAACAGCGACAAGCTTTCGGCAAGCCGATCAGTGCTTTTCAAAATACCCGCTTTAAACTGGCAGAATTACGCACTGAAATTGATTTCTGTCGTGCTTATTTAGACCGTTGTATGGAATTACAGCTTGAAGAAAAATTGGGTATTGATGCAGCGGCAGCAGCGAAATACAAAATTTCCGAAATGTTTTCTAAAGTCGTGGATGAATGCCTACAGCTGCATGGCGGTTATGGTTACATGATGGAATACCCGATTGCACGTGCCTATATTGATAACCGTGCCAATCGCATTTATGCTGGTACCAATGAAATCATGAAAGAACTGATTTCACGTTCGCTATAATCAACATTTATTTCTATACCGGTTCAATGCTTGGTACTCTATCTGTAGCAGCTTGCAGCAGAATAAAAGCTGACAACTTGAACCCATAATTCAATAGGTATAAAAGAGGGAGCATTACTGCTCTCTCTTCAAAAAATAATGAAATTCAATTATGAGACTAAACGTGGTGTTGCACTTTTCTTATCTTGTTGCTCACGTTTATGAAATTTAAGCACACCATCATCAAAGCGTGCATGCTTTAATTGTTTACGGTCAGCCAGATAATTATTGGAGACACTCCAAGGTGCATGCTTGCCCTGTTTCGGCATCACATCAGCAGCACGGGCAATATAACCTGAACTCAGACTGCCCATCACGGTATCTTGCATTAACTCGGTCGCGTCACCTTGTGGAATCACTTCATCATAGCCATTTTTATCCATATAGTTGATCAGACGGCAAATATAATCCGCCGCAATATCCACTTTCAGTGTCCAGGAAGCATTGATATAGCCAATAATCATGGCCATATTTGGCACATCACTGACCATGATGCCCTGATACAGCATATGTTGAGAGGTATTCATCAGCTTGCCATCAATCGTGGCCTGAATACCGCCTAAAATCTGAATATTCAATCCGGTTGCAGAAACGACAATATCCGCATCCAAATGTTTACCGGACTTTAACTGAATACCCGTTTCAGTAAATTTTTCAATTTGATCCGTTTCAACTGAAGCACGGCCTTCACGCAGAATCTTAAACAGGTCACCATCCGGTACCACACACAGACGCTGATCCCAAGGCTCATAGTTTGGAGTAAAATGCTTCATGTCAACTTTATCCTTGAGCTGGAATTTCACCGCATTCAGCAAAAGCTTCTTGAGCAGTTTCGGCTGTTTCTGCGCCAGGGCATAAATACCACGTTGCATGCCAATATTACGCGCGCGCGTTAATTTATAGGCCAGATCTTCTGGTAAGATCTTACGCATTTTGTCATAGACCAGATCAATTGACGGCACAGAGGCGATATAGGTGGGGGAGCGTTGCAGCATGGTGACATGCCCTGCACCACCTTTCGCCATGGCTGGCACCAAGGTAATCGCTGTGGCTCCACTACCAATAATTACAACCTTTTTACCAGAATAATCGAGCTGCTCAGGCCAATGTTGTGGATGAATAAACTCGCCTTTAAATGCAGACTGATTTGGAAATTCAGGTTGGAATCCCTGATCGTAATTATAATAACCAGTACAACCTAAAACAAAATTGGCCACCCAGGTTTGCTTTTTTTGAGCCATGTCTTCAATTTCAACCACCCACTTTTTAGTGGTCGAATCATAATTCGCCGCCAAAACCCGATGCTGAAAATGGATTTTATTTTTAAGCTGATACTCGTCAATCACTTCAGATAAATAATTTTTGATGGATGGGCCATCCGCCAAGACGCTGTCTTTTTGCCACGGCTTAAAATTAAAACCAAAGGTCGACATATCTGAATCGGAGCGGATTCCCGGATATTTGAATAAATCCCAAGTTCCGCCAAAACTTTCACGACGCTCAATAATTTCAAACTGGCGTTGTGGGCAATTTTTCGAAAGATGAACAGCCAGACCAATACCCGAAATACCGGCACCGACAATCAAGACATCAATATGTTTTTCCATGTTCTTTTTATAACCTGTTTAAGCTTTATTTTATTAAACCATAAAATTGACAATACTTAATGTCTAGTTTGTATAAAACTCATAAAAAATATATCAGTTCGGGACAAAAGCTTAAATTTGCCGACAATAAAAAATTATCAGGCATAAAAAAGACCGGTGAAACACCGGTCTTTTTTAGAACAACTGAAGCTATTCTTGCGAAATTAGTTAACTTCGCGATCTACTAGCTCAACGTAAGCCATCGGTGCAGCATCACCTGCACGGAAGCCCGCTTTAAGAACACGTAGATAACCGCCGTTACGTTCTTTGTAACGAGGGCCAAGAACGGTAAATAATTTACCAACAGTTGCTGCTGAACGAGTACGAGCAAACGCCAAACGACGGTTTGCAACAGTATCGTTTTTAGCTAAAGTGATTAAAGGCTCAGCTACACGACGTAACTCTTTAGCTTTAGGCACAGTTGTTTTAATCAACTCGTGCTCGAACAAAGAGTTAGCCATGTTTTGGAACATCGCTTTACGATGACTGCTTGTACGGCCTAATTTCACACCACTATTACGATGACGCATGGTGATAGTCCTACTTAATTAACGGCTACGATAGGCAAAACGGTCGTCCATACGGAGACTAGCTGGTGGCCAGTTCTCTAAACGCATGCCGAGTTGTAAGCCTTTAGAAGCCAGAACATCTTTGATTTCAGTTAACGATTTTTTACCGAGGTTAGGAGTTTTTAACAACTCCACTTCAGTACGTTGAACCAAATCACCGATGTAGTAAATATTTTCTGCTTTCAAACAGTTAGCAGAACGAACAGTAAGCTCTAGATCATCTACTGGACGAAGCAAGATTGGATCCACTTCTTCGCGAGGCTCTTGAGCAACAGGAGCTTGATCTTTCTGAAGATCAACAAAAATTGCAATTTGTTGTTGCAAGATTGTTGCCGCTTTACGGATTGCTTCTTCAGGATCAACTGTACCGTTTGTTTCAAGATCAATGATCAGTTTATCAAGGTCAGTACGTTGTTCTACACGAGCATTTTCTACTGTGTAAGACACACGTTTGATTGGGCTATAAGAAGCATCTAACTGTAAGCGACCCACAGGGCGAGTCTCGCCTTCTGGGAAACGTGAGTCAGAAGTTTCATAACCACGACCTTGAGAAACTTTCAGGCGCATTTTTAAATTGCCTGAAGCACTTAAAGTGCCGATCAAATGCTCAGGGTTTACCACTTCAACATTATGAGGTAAACGAAGATCAGCGGCTGTTACATCGCCTGGACCTTGTTTTTCTAATGTCAAATATGCTTCGTTTTGATCGAACAGCTTAATCGACAATCCTTTTAGGTTCAGCAAGAGCTCGACGATGTCCTGCTGCAAGCCTTCCAAGGTACTGTACTCGTGCTCAACCCCTTCTATTTCAACTTCAACCACAGCAGCGCCAGGTAAAGAAGAAAGAAGGATACGACGTAAAGCATTACCAAGAGTATGACCAAAGCCACGCTCTAATGGTTCCAGAATCACTTTTGCCGAGGTCCCGCTAGCCGCTTCGACCTTGATCGCTTGCGGAGTTAGAAACTCATTTGCAGTACGCGTCATTATTGCTACCTCAAGGATTATTTAGAATACAATTCTACAATCAAGCTTTCGTTGATTTCAGCAGGTAAATCAGAACGATCCGGTGCAGCTTTAAACGTACCTTCTAGTTTTGAATGGTCAACTTCCATCCAAGAAGGAATACCACGTTGAGCAGCCAATTCAATTGCGCCTTTAATACGCAATTGTTGTTTAGCACCTTCGTGAACTGCGATTACATCGCCAGCTTTAACTTGGATAGACGCGATGTTAACACGACGACCATTCAAAGTAATGCTACGGTGAGATACAAGCTGACGAGCTTCTGCACGTGTAGAACCAAAACCCATGCGATAAACTACGTTATCAAGGCGGCTTTCAAGCAGTTTCAACAAGTTTTCACCTGTTGCGCCTTTAACACGAGCAGCTTCTTTATAGTAGTTACTAAATTGACGTTCTAACACACCGTACATACGACGTACTTTTTGTTTTTCACGTAATTGTAGTGAGTACTCAGATTGTTTGCTGCCACGAGCCCCGCCATGTTGGCCAGGTGCTTTAGCATGTTTTTTTGTCTTAACGTCAAATGGTTTAACGCCAGATTTTAATTGCAGGTCTGTCCCTTCGCGGCGAGAGAGTTTGCATTTTGGACCAATATAACGAGCCATGAATGATTCTCCTTACACACGACGTTTTTTAGGTGGACGACAACCGTTGTGCGGGATTGGCGTCACATCGGTAATGCTGTTAATTTTATAACCCACTGCACCTAAAGCACGAACCGCAGACTCACGACCAGGACCAGGACCTTTTACAAGGACATCCAAGTTTTTCAAACCGTAATCCAAAGCTGCTTTACCAGCAACTTCAGCAGCTACCTGAGCAGCAAACGGAGTTGATTTACGTGATCCACGGAAGCCTTGTCCACCTGAAGTGGCCCAAGCCAGTGCATTACCTTGACGATCGGTAATAGTCACAATGGTGTTATTAAAAGAAGCGTGAATGTGTGCAACACCTTCAGAGACGGTACGAGTGACCTTCTTGCGTGTGCGAGTATCTTTAGCCATCTTTTAGCTTCCAGAAATCTTATTTCTTAATAGGTTTGCGCGGACCTTTACGGGTACGTGCGTTAGTTTTGGTGCGTTGTCCACGGACAGGCAAGCTGCGACGATGACGAAGACCGCGGTAGCAGCCTAAATCCATTAAACGTTTAATGTTCATGGAAATTTCGCGACGTAAATCACCTTCGGTCGGAACCTTGGTAATTTCTGCACGAATCGCATCAAGCTGAGCATCATCCAATTCACGGATCTTAGTAGTTGGTGCAATACCAGCAGCAGCTAAGATGTTCTTAGCAGTGTGGCGACCGATACCAAAAATATACGTGAGGGAGATAACAGCATGCTTGTTATCCGGAATGTTTACACCGGCAATACGAGCCATTCACTTTCTCCAAAAAGGCAGTAGAGATAATCAACCGCCCCACAAATATCTTGAGGGGCGGATAATAACCTAATTAGCCTACTGAAATCAACAGGTCTTGATCAGATTAACCTTGACGCTGCTTATGACGAGGTTCAGCGCTACAAATAACGCGGATAACCCCATTACGACGGATAACTTTACAGCTACCACAAATTTTTTTAACAGAAGCTTGTACTTTCATGATGAAACCTCAAGTGCGCTTATCCCTTAGGATGAGCAGTCGTTTTTCTCATTAACGTTTGATTGTCATACTGGTGCGAAGTGAGATGGGCTTGTAGCTGAGCCATAAAGTCCATCACAACAACCACTACGATCAGCAAGGATGTACCACCTAAATGGAATGGAATACCAAAAGAACTTTGCAGAATCATTGGCATCAAACAGATGACCGTAATATAAATTGCACCAATGAATGTCAAACGATTAAGAATATGATCTAAGTAACGAGCAGTTTGCTCACCTGGGCGAATACCAGGTACATAAGCTCCGCTGCGTTTCAAGTTCTCTGATACTTCTTTAGGACTGAACACAAGTGCAGTATAGAAATAACAGAAAAAGATAATTAACGCACCGAAGAGCACCAAATACAAAGGTTGTCCAGGCGATAATACCAATGCCAAATCTTGTAGGCTACGCTTTACGATTCCTGCATTTGGATCAGAACTACCCAACCATTGACCTAAACTTGCAGGGAACAGCAATAATGAACTCGCAAAAATTGCTGGAATAACCCCCGCCATATTTAATTTCAATGGCAAATGTGTCTGCTGTGCAGTAAATACGCGACGCCCTTGTTGCTTTTGAGCATAGTTAACCGGTATACGACGTTGTGCCTTTTCAATAAATACAATCGCAGCAAGAACCGCAACTGAAAGTAATGCAAATACAGCCAGACCAATTAAGCTCGATTGACCATTATCCACCGAAGTGAATGCTTGAATTACAATATTTGGCAAACCAGCAACGATACCTGCAAAAATGATCATGGAGATCCCATTACCAACACCACGTTCGGTAATTTGCTCTCCTAACCACATTAAGAACATAGTACCTGCAACCAATGAAGTTACAGCAGGAATGTAAAAAGCCAGTCCTGAGGTCAAGGTAATTCCTTGGCTAATCAGACCAGCACACATACCAACACCTTGTACCAATGCAAGTAATAACGTGCCGTAACGCGTATATTGATTAATCTTACGCTTACCCTGCTCGCCTTCTTTCTTTAACGCTTCCAGCGAAGGAACGACTGTTGACATCAACTGCACGATAATCGATGCAGAGATATATGGCATGATTCCCAACGCAAGAATTGACATTCGCTCTAATGCTCCGCCAGAGAACATATTAAACAAACCTAAGAAAGTACCTTCATTAGCTTTGAAAAAACGTTCTAAAGCGACATTATCAATACCCGGCAGCGGAATATGTGCTCCTAGTCGAAAGACCAGTAATGCGCCAATCAAAAACATTAATCGACGAATAATTTCACGATATTTCACATGAAATGGCTGGCCTTTCATCATGTTGACATGACCTGAAGAACTAGGAGACATAGACACTAGCGATTACTCCTCGACTTTACCGCCAGCAGCTTCAACAGCAGCTTTAGCGCCTTTAGTCAAAGCAACACCTTGTACAGTGAATGCACGAGTAATATCACCAGAAAGTACGATACGAGCACGAGTCATATCTTTACGTACAACATTGGCAGCTTTTAAAGTTTCAAGTGAAATGATATCACCTTCAACTTTAGCAAGCTCTGATAAACGTACTTCAGCAGTTTTTAAAGCAAGTTGGCTAGTGAAGCCGAATTTAGGTAAACGACGATATAACGCAGTTTGACCACCTTCGAAACCTGGACGTACGCCACCGCTCTTACGTGATTTTTGACCTTTGACACCACGGCCACCAGTCTTACCAACGCCAGAACCGATACCACGGCCTAAACGAAGGTTTTCACGTTTAGCACCTTCTGCAGGTGCAATAGTATTTAAACGCAGAGTCATGGCTTATTCCTCTACACTAACCATATAGTAGACTTGGTTGATCATACCGCGGTTAGAAGGCGTATCTTGCACTTCTACAGTATGACCAATACGACGCAGACCTAAACCTTTAAGGCTAAGCTTGTGATTTTTCAAGCGGTGCGCAGAAGATTTAGTCTGGGTAACTTTAATCGTTTTCATGATTGATTACCCTTGAATTTGTTCTACTGAAAGACCACGTTTCGCAGCGACTTTCTCAGGAGAAGTCATGTCACGCAAACCTTTAAAAGTTGCGTTCACTACGTTAGCAGCGTTTGTAGAACCATAGCATTTTGTCAATACGTTATGTACGCCAACAGCTTCTAGAACTGCACGCATAGCACCGCCAGCAATTACACCAGTACCTTCAGAAGCAGGTTGCATGTAAACGCGGCTTGCACCATGACGAGCATTAATAGGGTGTTGTACAGTACCGTTAACAAGCTCAACAGTAATCATGTTACGACGTGCAGCTTCAAGTGCTTTAGAAATAGCAGCTGGAACTTCACGTGCTTTACCACGACCAAAACCTACGCGACCATTACCATCACCCACAACAGTTAATGCTGTGAAAGAGAAGATACGACCACCCTTAACAACTTTGGCTACACGATCAACGGCAACCAGCTTTTCAACAAGACCTTCGTTTTGTTCAACTTTAGCCATGATTAGAACTCCAAGCCGTTTTCACGAGCAGCATCAGCCAAGGCTTTGATACGACCATGATATTTGAAACCAGAACGGTCAAATGCAACTTTAGTTACGCCAGCTGCTTTCGCACGTTCTGCAATTAAAGCACCCACTTTTTGAGCCGCATCAACGTTACCAGTTGTACCAGCACGTAAAGTAGCATCTAAAGTTGAAGCTTGAGCTAAAACTTTGCCACCATCTGCTGAGATAACTTGAGCATAGATGTGACGCGGTGTGCGGTTTACACACAAGCGAGTCGCACCCAATGCACGAATGTGCAAGCGTGTGCTTTTCGCACGACGCAAACGGGATTGTTTCTTTTCGTTCATAAGAACCTCGCGCCTTATTTCTTCTTAGCTTCTTTACGAAGTACAACTTCGTCAGAATAACGAACACCTTTACCTTTATAAGGCTCTGGTGGACGGTAACCACGGATATCTGCAGCAACTTGACCTAAAGCTGCTTTATCAGCAGATTTAAGAATGATTTCAGTCGCTGTAGGAGTTTCAGCAGTTACACCTTCTGGAAGGTTGTAATCAATCGGGTGAGAGAAACCAAGGTTAAGGTTAACAACGTTACCTTTAACCGCAGCTTTATACCCAACACCGATAAGTTGTAACTTGCGTTCGAAACCTTCGCTAACACCTTTTACAAGGTTGTTTAACACAGCGCGAGCAGTACCAGCTTGCATCCAAGCGTCTTTCGACTCAGCTTTAGGAGCAATTTGAAGTTGACCTTCTTCCTGTTTTAGCTCGACCAGCGCATGCAGGTTGAAAGACAATGTACCTTTGCTGCCTTTCACTTCGACCTGCCGGCCGTTCTGAGTAACTGTTACACCGTTAGGTACAGTTACTGGGGCTTTAGCCACACGAGACATGAGGAATCACCTATTAAGAAACAAAAGCAATAACTTCACCACCGATGCCCGCAGCACGTGCAGCGCGATCAGTCATGATGCCTTTGCTTGTAGAAACAATTGCAATACCTAAACCTTGCTTAACGCTAGGAAGTGCATCTTTACCGCGATACTGGCGTAGACCTGGACGGCTTACACGTTTCACAGTTTCGATAACTGGTTTGCCTTCAAAATATTTTAACGTAAGTGTTAAAGTTGGTTTGCCTTCAGCATCTGCAACTTCTACGTTTGAAATATAACCTTCTTGTTGAAGTACGTTTGCAATTGCAACCTTCAACTTAGAATTTGGCATAGAAACAGTTTGTTTCTTTGCCATTTGTGCGTTACGAACACGGGTTAACATGTCGGCAACGGTATCTTGCATACTCATTTATAGTGCTCCTTACCAGCTTGCCTTAACAACGCCCGGTACATCACCTTGCATTACTGTATCGCGTAATTTGTTACGGCTTAAACCGAACTTACGGAAGTAACCATGAGGACGACCAGTTAAACCACAACGGTTACGTAGACGTACTGGAGACGCATTACGTGGTAATGCCTGTAACTTCATCATCGCATCGAAACGTTCTTCGTCGCTCGCATTTACATTTGCAATCGTAGCTTTTAATTCAGCACGTTTTGCAGCAAATTTAGCAACTGTTTTTTCGCGTTTCAATTCGCGATTAATCATACCTTTCTTAGCCATATCGACCTCTTATTTGAACGGGAAGCCGAATGCACGCATAAGCGCACGGCCTTCGTCATCGGTGCGAGCAGTCGTAGTAATGGTAATGTCCATACCACGAATACGATCAATCTTATCGAAATCGATTTCAGGGAACATGATTTGTTCCTTCAAACCCATCGAATAGTTACCACGACCATCAAATGATTTCGCAGAAAAACCGCGGAAGTCACGAATACGAGGGATCGCGATAGAGATCAAACGGTCTAAGAATTCGTACATTTGTTCGCCGCGTAAAGTAACTTTACAACCAATCGGCCAACCATCACGGATTTTGAAACCAGCGATTGATTTGCGAGCTAGAGTAAGAACTGGTTTTTGACCAGCAATCGCTTGCATATCAGAAAGAGCGCCATCTAACAATTTCTTGTCAGCTGATGCCGCACCAACACCCATGTTAATGGTGATTTTAGTGATGCGAGGAATCTCCATCACATTTTTAACGCCCAATTGCTCTTGTAACTGAGCTTTAAGTACGTCGTTGTAACGTGTTTTAAGTCTGGCCATTGCCTATTTCAACCTATTACTTCGCTACCGCCACTGATTCACCGTTAGATTTATAAACGCGAGTTTTCACGCCTTCAATCGTTTGGTAACCAACACGGTCAGCCTTTTGGGTTGTAGCATTAAAAATTGCCACGTTTGAGATATGAAGCTCAGCTTCTTGAGTTACGATGCCGCCTTCAGCGCCAGTAGCTCGGTTAGGCTTTTGATGCTTCTTCACCAAGTTAAGGCCTTCAACCTTAACGCGGTCATTAGAAACTGACAACACAGTACCCTGTTTGCCTTTTTCTTTACCTGCGATCACAATTACTTGATCGCCTTTTTTAATCTTAGCCATGAGTGCCTCTTATAGAACTTCAGGAGCCAATGAAATGATTTTCATGAACTGTTCAGTACGAAGTTCACGAGTCACTGGTCCGAAAATACGAGTTGCAATCGGCGCTTTGTTGTTGTTCAAAATTACAGCAGCGTTATCGTCGAAACGAATCACTGAACCGTCTGGACGACGGATACCAAATTTTGTACGTACAACTACAGCATTCATCACGTCACCTTTTTTAACACGTGCGCGTGGAATAGCTTCTTTTACAGTAACTTTAATAATGTCGCCAACAGAAGCATAACGACGATGTGAACCACCAAGTACTTTAATACATTGTACGCGGCGAGCACCACTGTTGTCTGCTACGTCGAGCATACTTTCGGTTTGAATCATTGCCCTACTCCAAAACCGAGCATCACCGGTCACATTTCGAAAGGCTCAAAGAGTACTCGAAATTAACCGATGATGCAACAAGAACGTCTAATTACTCAGCAGCTGCTTCAATCACTTCAACTAAAGTCCAAGACTTAGTTTTAGAAATTGGGCGGCTTTCTTTAATGGTCACTACGTCGCCAGTTTTAGCAACATTGTTCTCATCATGAGCGTGTAATTTAGTTGAACGGCGGATTGATTTGCCATACAACGGGTGTTGAACGCGGCGTTCAATAAGCACAACAATAGACTTGTCCATTTTGTCGCTTACAACTTTACCGGTTAACGTGCGAACTGTTTGTTCACTCATTGTCCGTTCCCCTGTTTTTCGGTAAGGAGTGTCTTGATACGAGCAATAGTCTTACGAGTAAGCGCAACTTCATGCGATTTACCCAATTGACCAGTTGCCTTAGCCATACGAAGACGGAATTGGTTAAGCTGTTGCTCATCAAGCAAAGCTGTCAACTCTTCTACCGATTTTTCACGTAGATCTTTAGTTTTCATTACATTACCGTCCGAGTCACGATAGTGGTTTTAAACGGAAGTTTAGCAGCTGCAAGCGTAAATGCTTCACGAGCCAATTCTTCGTTAACACCATCAATTTCGTACAAGACTTTACCTGGTTTGATTTGGCAAACCCAGTATTCCACAGAACCTTTACCTTTACCCATACGAACTTCTAATGGTTTTTCAGTAATTGGCTTGTCCGGGAAAACACGGATAAAGATCTCACCACCACGTTTAATACGACGGCTAATTGTACGACGCGCAGCTTCAATTTGACGCGCAGTCATTTGACCACGTTCAATAGATTTAAGTGCGATAGTACCGAAAGATACTGTGCTACCACGGTGTGCTAGACCAGTGTTACGGCCTTTTTGCACTTTGCGGAATTTAGTACGTTTAGGTTGCAACATGGATTATTCTCCTTTTTCAGCAGAACGATCATTGCGACGACCACGACGCTCTTGACCTTCACCACGACCGCGACCGCGTTTAGCTGGACGTTCTTCAGCAGGAGCAGGGTTCATGACTTGTTTCATGCCACCTAAGATCTCACCACGGAAAATCCAAACTTTAACACCAATCGTACCGTAAGTAGTTTCAGCACGCATAGTAGCGTAGTCGATGTCTGCACGAAGTGTATGCAAAGGTACACGACCTTCACGATACCATTCAGTACGTGCAATCTCAGCACCACCTAAACGACCAGAAACTTCAACTTTGATACCTTTAGCACCAGCACGCATCGTGTTCTGAACCGCACGCTTCATAGCACGACGGAACATTACACGTTTCTCTAATTGAGAAGCGATCGCTTCAGCAACTAAACGAGCGTCTAAGTCTGGGCGATCGATTTCGTTGATGCTTACTTGCGCAGGAACACCCATAATAGATGTTAATTCGCGTTGTAATTTTTCAATGTCTTCGCCTTTTTTACCGATAACGATACCAGGACGAGCAGTGCTAATAGTAATTTTAGCAGCGCCTGTAGGACGTTCGATAAGAATATTGCTGATCATTGCATTCTTAAGTTTTTTAATTAAAAACTCACGAACTTGCAAATCTTTAAGCAAGTATTCAGCGTATTGTTTCGGATTCGCATACCAGTTAGCGTTATGACGTTTCACAACACCTAGGCGGATACCGATTGGATGAACCTTCTGACCCATATCAAACCCCTACCTTAACGGTGATGTGACAAGTACGCTTAGTAATACGATCTGCACGGCCTTTAGCACGTGGCATAATACGTTTAAGGCTGATGCCTTCGTCAACGTAAATCGTAGATACTGTAAGGTCGTCTACATCTAAACTGTTATTATGTTCAGCGTTTGCAATCGCAGATTCCAACGCTTTTTTCACTAAAACTGCAGCTTTTTTGTTGCTGAAGTTCAAGATATTTAAAGCGTGAGCAACAGATTTGCCACGGATCAGATCTGCAACCAAACGTGCTTTTTGTGCCGAGATAGCGGCACCGCGTAATTTAGCAGTAACTTCCATCATCGCACCTTAACGTTTAGATTTCTTGTCAACACCGTGACCACGATAGGTACGAGTTGGCGCGAATTCACCGAGTTTATGACCAACCATGTGTTCAGATACAATCACTGGAACATGGTTACGACCATTATGAACAGAAATTGTTAGACCAACAAAATCTGGGAGAATCATCGAACGACGCGACCAAGTTTTGATCGGCTTGCGAGAGTTACTCGCTACAGCCGCTTCAACCTTAGCGAACAAGTGCGCATCGACGAATGGGCCTTTTTTCAGAGAACGAGGCATTGTCAGATTCCTTTACTTGTTACTTAACGCGACGGTCGCGAATAATCATCTTAGTCGTACGCTTGTTGGTACGTGTCTTGTACCCTTTAGCTTTTTGACCCCATGGGCTTACAGGTTGAATACCTTTGTTACGCCCTTCACCACCACCGTGTGGATGGTCAACTGGGTTCATCGCCATACCACGAACGGTAGGACGAACACCACGCCAGCGTGATGCACCAGCTTTACCTAGTGAACGAAGGTTGCTTTCTGAGTTAGAAACTTCACCCAAAACAGCACGGCATTCAACGTGAATTTTACGCATTTCACCAGAACGTAAACGAACGATAGCGTAAGAACCGTCACGACCCAACAACTGAACAGAAGTACCAGCTGAACGAGCTAATTGCGCGCCTTTACCGATTTTAAGCTCGATGTTGTGAAGAGTAGAACCGATAGGCATGTTGCGAAGTGGCAAGCAGTTACCTGGACGAATTGGAGCATCGTTACCAGATTGTACTTTATCACCAGCACGCAAACCTTTAGGCGCAATGATGTAACGACGTTCACCGTCAGCATATTTCAATAAAGCAATATGAGCTGTACGGTTAGGATCGTATTCAATACGTTCAACTACAGCTGGAATGCCGTCTTTGTTACGTTTGAAGTCAACGATACGGTAGTGTTGTTTATGACCACCACCAACGTGACGAGTTGTAATGTGACCGTTGTTATTACGACCACCAGTACGTTTTTTAGCTTCAACCAACGGAGCATAAGGCGCGCCTTTGTGAAGATGGTCGTGAACGACTTTCTCTACAAAGCGACGTCCTGGTGACGTTGGCTTACATTTTTGAATAGGCATAATTCTCGTCCTTATTCCGCTGCGCTTTCAGCGGTATCGCCCAAGTCAGCCATTTCAACATCTTGGCCAGCTTTCAGGGTGACGTATGCTTTTTTAACATCAGAACGACGTCCTAATGTTTTACCAAAGCGTTTAGTCTTACCTTTAGTGATCGTTGTGTTAACTTTAACAACTTGAACACCAAAGAGTTGTTCCACTGCTTTTTTGATTTCAAGTTTGTTTGCATTTAATGCAACTTTAAAAACTTGAACACCAGCAGTTTCACCTAAAACTTGTGCTTTTTCTGAGAATACAGGTCCTTGCAGGACTTGATAGATACGTTCGTTGTTCATCCGAGTTCTACCTCAATTTTCTTAGCAGCAGCTACAGACATAACAACTTTGTCGAACGCGATCAAGCTAACAGGATCAATTGCAGCAGCATCAACCACATCAACGTGTGGAATGTTGCGTGCAGCAAGATACAAGTTCTCATCAACAGCATCAGTAACGATTAATGCACGAGTAGCATTCAAGTCGTTAAGTTTTGCAAGCAACTCTTTAGTTTTTGGAGCAGCAACAGCAAACTCTTCAACTAAAACCAAGCGATCTTGACGAACAAGTTCAGCCAGGATGCATTGCATAGCACCGCGGTACATTTTACGGTTAACTTTTTGAGACCAATCTTGTGGACGAGCGGCAAAAGTTTTACCACCACCTACCCAGATCGGGCTACGAATAGAACCAGCACGCGCACGGCCAGTACCTTTTTGACGGAATGGCTTTTTACCACCGCCAGATACGTCAGCACGTGATTTCTGAGCTTTCGAACCTTGACGACCACCAGCCAAATAAGCTGTAACAACTTGGTGTACAAGAGCTTCGTTAAATTCACGACCGAAAGCAACTTCAGATAATTCAACAGCAGAGCCGGAAACAGTATTTAAATTCACGTTATTTCCCCTCAGGCCTTGATCGTAGGACGAACAGTTACGTCGCCACCAGTAGCACCAGGAACCGCGCCTTTAACAACCAGAACTGAACGTTCAGCGTCGATAGCAACGATTTCAAGACCCTGTGTAGTTACGCGTTCAGCACCTAAATGGCCAGCCATTTTTTTGCCTTTGAACACGCGACCAGGAGTCTGGTTTTGACCTGTAGAACCTAGAACACGGTGAGAAACAGAGTTACCGTGAGTAGCGTCTTGAGTACGGAAGTTCCAACGCTTAACACCACCTTGGAAGCCTTTACCTTTAGACTGACCAGTTACGTCAACAATTTGACCTACTGTAAACAGATCTACACCGATAGTAGCGCCAACTTCACGACCTTCAAGCTCAGCTTCTGATACGCGGAATTCTTGAACCAGACGACCAGCAGCAACACCCGCTTTAGCGAAGTGACCTTTCTGAGCGTTAGTTACGCGAGATTCGCGACGTTCACCAGTAGTGATTTGAATCGCTTGATAACCATCAGTTTCAAGCGTTTTGATTTGAGTGATGCGGTTAGGATCAACCTCAATCACTGTTACAGGTACAGAAACACCAGCATCTGTAAAGATACGAGTCATACCGCACTTGCGACCGACTAAACCAATAGCCATGTGCATAAACCTCTAAAAAAGCGGCCTAATTAACTTAGAGCGTTAATTAACCGAAAGCCTTAACCCAAAGCGATCTGAACATCAACACCAGCTGCAAGATCCAACTTCATCAATGCATCAACAGTTTTATCTGTAGGTTGAACGATGTCGATCAAACGTTTGTAAGTGCGGATCTCGTATTGGTCACGCGCATCTTTGTTAACGTGTGGTGATGTTAAAACGTTGAAACGTTCGATGCGAGTAGGCATCGGGATTGGACCACACACTTGTGCGCCAGTACGTTTTGCTGTTTCTACGATCTCTTGAGCTGATTGATCAATTAAACGGTGATCAAAAGACTTAAGACGGATACGAATTCTCTGGTTAGACATACCAGTTAACTCCAAGCCAAATATATATAAAGAATCACTCTTGACGCATCTCACCCCACTTTATGTGGGCAAGTGTCAAGAGCAGTGAATTATCACTAAGGTCATGATCGATGCCACGACTGTCACGATGTTAACTACTTTATTCGTAGCCAACCCCCTTTCATCAAAGGGTCGCCCATTATAGCGATTGTTTAACGCTTAAGCAAATCCATTTTTAACTTTTTCCTCTTTTTTTCTGTTTATCCTTTTAGTGTTTTGTTTAAAAATAACTCAGCATGCAGTTTTTTGTAAAACGTACTCTATCGCTTGGTTTAGTATTTGATTTCCTTTAATAAAGTCACTTTTAGACATACTTTTTAATTGACGTTCCGTTTGCACATATTGACCGGAAAAGCTCTCTAACTCTTCATCATTTTCTAAAAACAGTTGCAGTACCTCTGGGGTTATTTCAGGATGAAATTGAAATCCCAAGACATTTTTTCCAATTTGATACATTTGATTGCGGCAGGCATCATTTTCCGCCAGATGAATAGCGCCTTTCGGGATTTCAAAGGTTTCACTGTGCCATTGCATGACCTTAAACTGTTCTGGCAACTCAAAACACTCTTCAGACACATGCTTCACCCTACGTACCTCTGTCAAACCTAACTCCTGCTGTTCATTGCGCCTGACTGCCGCCCCCAAAGCATTGGCAATCAATTGCCCGCCCAGACACAAACCAATGGCCGGCTTACCCATAGATAAATAACGCCTGATCCAGCGCTTTTCTACTTTTAACCAGGGATAATTTGCTTCATCATTAACACTCATTGCCCCTCCCATAATAATGAGCAAATCTACATCTTCCACTTGCGGCAAAGCCTCGATATCAAGTGGTCGATCTACAGGTAAGGCAAAAAATTCCGTTGCGGTAATTTTAGCGTGATGCTGTTTTAAGAATTGATAACAACTGCCGAACCCTTCACCAGCAATATGCTGAAAATAATGTACTCTTAAATGCGACTTCATGCGCCTCCGCCTATTGTTTTAGCTCTGCCATAGTTTTAGCAAGAATGAAGCCAACTTTAGGCGTAAATTAAGGTTTCTATACATTTCGGCATTTATATAGCCTAATCCGCGTGTTTCTCTTAAGCTAAGACTAATTTTGGTACGACTTAGAGCATCACCTTGAAAAAAAACTCACAAACAGCACTCATTCACGCACCACGAAAAGCCCCACAATATATTTCTACCGTTCAACCTCCCGTGTTTCGTGCATCGACGATTATTTTTGACAACACCGATGCACTGTTTAATCGCCACTGGAGCGATGATTATGATTATAGTTATGGCACCCACGGCACGCCTACAACCTTTACTTTAGGCGACAACATTGCCCAGATCGAAGGCGGAAAATATTGTCTGCTGGCACCAAGTGGCTTGTCGGCTATTAATTTAGTGAATTCATGTTTTCTTGCCCAGGGGGATGAAGTCTGGGTGGCAGACAACATTTATGGTCCAAATATGGAACACCTGCATAACCTGCAAACGCGTTATGGTATTAGCATTAAAGTGTATAACCCGATTGATGCAGAGACTTTCCAGCCTACCGATAAAGCCAAACTCATCTGGTTAGAAGCAGCAGGTTCCGTGACCCTGGAATTTCCCGACCTGATCAATCTGGTGAAAAAAGCCAAAGCGCATAACATACTGACAGCACTTGACAATACCTGGGGTGCAGGGCTGGCTTTTAATGCCTTCAATTTTGGCGATGAGCATTTAAGTGTAGATGTGACTGTACATGCATTGACCAAATATCCAAGTGGTGGCGGTGATATCTTGATGGGTTCAGTAGTGACCCGTGACCAGAAACTGCATCATCAATTATTCCGGATGCATGCCATTCAGGGGATTAGTGTGTCGGGCGATGATGCTGCACAGGTACAACGTAGTCTGGCTTCAATGCAGGTGCGCTATCAACACCAGTCTGAAAGCTGTCTAACACTGCTGGACTGGCTCAAACAGCAATCAGAATTTGTCCAAGTGCTACATCCTGCCGATACTGAATCAGCAGGACATCAATACTGGAAAGAAATTTGCAGGGAAGAATACAGTGCCGGTCTGGTCAGTGTGATTTTTAAGCCCGAATATACTCTGGAAGATATCCGTCGCTTCTGCGATGCACTGGAACTGTTTAAACTGGGCTTTAGCTGGGGCGGACCAGTCAGTCTGGTCATGCTGTATAATTTAAAAGATATGCGCGTACTGGAACATTCCCACTTAAAAGAAGGACTTTTAGTCCGTTTTTGTATCGGACTCGAACATTCTCAAGATTTAATCCAGGATATCAAACAGGCATTACAGCAGTTAAACCAGCAAAAAATTAAAGAATAAAAAAGGACCTATCTATTATCAGTGTCAGGAAAATGCTACCAGTACACACCCAAAAATTGTTTTACATTCACAATTTTTCCCGGCACCACGGTTTGATTGCCGGGGTAGTCGGAACTGGTAAAAAGATGATTCTCGTGTTTTGACAGAAAAATTCAACTATGGGGAGGCTGGTATTTTTTGGCTGCGGCCGAATACCCGCCTACTCTTCCTTCAATCCAATTAACTCAATGCAGCCGGAAAAACCTAACCTACTGATCAGCCATAGCGTAATTACCAGCATGGATAAACTAAAGTCTGGATTTTGAATGTCTATTGAAAAGTTACAAAACCAAGTAGCAGCAAGTGCATCAAACAAAAAAGAAAAACCGCTTTAGAAAACAGTAACCCAGCGAAGCAGAAGTTCTGTCCACACAACAGCTGCGCCAACGGCACCTAACACTAGAGCAGAAAAAACATGCTGAACGTGCCGCCTAACAGCATAAAAAGCTGATTCAAGATACTGCCAGTACTTTTGCCGCCCGTGCTACAAGCAGCTTAGAAGGCTCGACCAAGCAAAACAGTCCGCTATTTAGAAGATTCACTAATGGCAGAAAATAATCTGGTTTACAAATCAAAAGCAATCAAACCATCGGATATTCTTATATTCCATAATTTTTTTATGGTTTAACCAAAAATAGGTGTTGTAAAAAGATTTTATAACATGTATTTTGAATACATCTTATAAATAACAGCCATGAGAGATCAAACATGACTCCGCAGCAAATCGACCTAGTAAAAGCCACTGTTCCTGTACTCCGTGAAAATGGCGTAGCATTAACTGGTTATTTTTATAACCGCATGCTGGGCAATAATCCAGATCTAAAAGAAACTTTTAATATGGGGCATCAGCGCAGTGGTGCACAGGCGCAAGCCTTGGCAGGCGCAGTATTGGCTTATGCTGAAAATATTGAAGATCCTTCTGTGTTGTTGCCTGTTGTTGAGTTAATCGCGCATAAACACGTTAGCCTGAACATTCAAGCACCTGACTATAATATTGTTGGTGAAAACCTGCTCCATTCAATCAGTGAAGTGTTAAGCATTTCAATGGACGATCCACTGATTGGTGCCTGGGCAGCAGCCTATGGTCAACTGGCAGACCTGTTCATCAGCACCGAAAAAGCCATTTACGATCAGCATCAACAAACCAAAGGCAGCTGGTTAGGCTGGCGCAATTTTAAAATTGCCAAAAAAGTAGTTGAAAGCGATGAAATCACGTCTTTCTATCTGCAACCTGTCGATGGCGGTGCATTGCCGAAATACGAAGCGGGCCAATATATTTCAGTACGTGTTTTCGTTGAAGAACTTGGCTTGAAACAACCTCGTCAATATACGCTTTCAACTAGCCCACAAGCGGACTATTTACGTATCTCGGTAAAACGTGAAGACCAAAAAGGCGACATGGTTCCAGGTTGGGTATCGAATACTTTACATAGCCTGCCAGAAGGTTCAGAAATTGAAGTTTCTGCACCAACAGGTAACTTTTACCTGATTGACCCAAATAAGCGTAATGTGTTTATCAGTGGCGGTGTAGGCCTGACTCCAATGATTGCCATGCTGAATCAGCTAGTGACGCTGGATATGCCACAACCGGTGACATTCATCCATGCCTGCCGTAGCAAACAAGTGCATGCAATGCATCAACACATTCAGGACTTAAAAGCAAAATATCCACGCCTCAGCACATTTACCGCTTATGAATTCCCGCATCCAGGCGATAAATTAGGTGAAGATTATGATGTTGCCGGTCGCTTGGACTTAAGCAGCATGGATAGCGCATTGTTACCTGTCAATGCCGACTACTATCTCTGCGGCCCAATGCCATTTATGGCTGAACAGCAAAAGGCGCTGGTTGCTCGCGGCATTCCTGCTGAAAATATTCACAGTGAAGCGTTTGGCACAGGTGGCGTGAAGCACTAACCCGCTGGGTCAGCATAAAATAAAGAGAGGGTTAGTCTGGTTATGCTAGACTAACCCTAATTTTTTACTTAAAAACATCAGTATTATCATGCAACTGAATAAATTCACTGACTATGCCTTGCGTATTTTAATCTATATCGCCCAACCGCGAGATATGCCTTATACCATTGCAGAAATTGCTCAGGACCTGCATGTGTCCAAAAACCATTTGGTGAAAATTGTGCACTTTATGGGCAAACAGAACTGGCTGATTACTACACGTGGCAAAGGTGGCGGTATTGCGCTCAACCCCGAAGCGCTTGAAATGCCCCTCGGTCAAATCGTGCGGATCCTGCAAGGTGAAAACCAGATTGTCGAATGCAATACCCCTCCTTGCGTACTGCGTCCTCAATGCGGTCTAAAAGGCATTCTTGATCTGGCACTGGAACAGTTTTATCTTAGTCTGGATCAATACACCCTGGCTCAGGTTTTAAATAACTCTCCTGCGGCCAAGTACACCACCCAATCCCCGATCCAGCTGATCAATCTTTAATTCCTGCGCTTGCAAAGTTCGCTTGACCGAACGACTTCCTTTATAATGTTCGCTTGTAGATCATTTATTGAAGTTGAGTTATGCATCACAGCAGAGGAAAATCCAAAAACAGTAAGACAGCCCATGCGCCCAAGCAAAAGATCAGCTATGAGAAAAAAGTTGATCCTGCCATTACTGAGTACTCTGTTCGCGCGTTGAACTGGTTGCGTAAAGCCGAATTCTTGATGAGTGCGCCAAAGCTGAGCCTGTGTGTTGAAGACACCGGTTATGAAGTTGCTTTTGCCGGACGTTCCAATGCCGGTAAATCTAGCGCCATTAATGCCTTAACCAACCAGAAGCAGCTGGCACGTGCCTCTAAAAAGCCAGGCCGTACCCAAATGATCAACTTTTTCAGCCTGGGTAATCCAGAACAGCGTCTGGTCGATTTGCCAGGTTATGGTTATGCAGCCGTACCGGAAGCGATGAAAATTGTCTGGCAAAAAGAACTGGAAAATTACCTGATTCACCGTAAAAGCCTGCAGGGCTTGGTATTGCTGATGGATATTCGCCATCCACTACAACATTTTGACGTGATGATGCTGGAATGGGCCTATTCACGTAAATTGTTCGTACATGTATTGCTGACCAAATCAGACAAACTGAATCGTGGACCGGCATCGAAAGCCTTGCAGGAAGTGAAAGCGGCATTGAAAAAGATGAAGCTGGATTTCTCCATTCAGTTGTTCTCGTCACTTAACAAGCAAGGCCTGGAAGAGCTGGCCAGTGTCATGGGTGGCCGATTGAACTTCACCCTTGAGCAATCCACACAATTTGATCTGGACAGCATTCCTGAAGCGAGCCTTGGTGATCTGGATGAACCACTCGAATCTTTAGATGTTGCAGAGGAAGAGTGCGAAACCGAAATTGCAGAAGATGCCACCGATGCAAGCCGACAAGCGGATTGATCGGGTCTGTCTGACAAAAATCCTCATCCATTAATATTCCAGTGTCCTGTATTGCTCATCACAATGCGGGACATTTTTTTCACACTGACCTTAAGCTCAAGTACAGTACTGCACAGTAAAATAATAAGGACAGTATGATGAAACTTCTCTCCCGTTTAAGGAACATCAAACTCAGCTGATTCATGAGCAATCCTATTTATCTGCCCAAAGTGACCTAGTCCTTTTTATCATCCATATAACACTAAAATTTCTGTATACAATTTCCACACAGTCGGGCTTTATGTCCTGCTTTTGATTTGTTCTAAGATAAAAGTCCAGGAAAACAACAATAAGGACAACCCTATGCAAGCACGGATTTCAGTCATTACTCTTGGGGTACGCGATCTGGAAAAATCATTACAGTTTTATCGTGAAGGTTTGGGCCTACACTGTGAAGGAATCACGGGTCAGGAATTTGAATATGGTCCGGTGGCCTTTATTGAACTACAGTCAGGCCTGAAACTCGCTTTATGGCCGCAAAGCAGCATTCAACAGGATACCGGACTGGAACTGACGCCGATGTGCGCCACTCAAATGACCTTGGGGCAAAATGTCTATAGCCCACTGGAAGTCGATCAGGTCATGGCTCAAGCAGCACATGCCGGTGCCAGAATCATTAGACCCGCACAAGCTACCTTTTACGGCGGCTATGCGGGTTATTTCCAAGATCCCGATGGTCATGTCTGGGAAATTGTATTTAATCCCAGCTTGGAGCTAGACTAATCAACTTGCGCTTCACGGCTATAACGATCGACCACTACACTGATCATCATGTCGCCCTGAACATTGACCACGGTACGCACGGTATCCAGCAAACGGTCGATCGGCAGTAAGATGGCAATGGCTTCTGCCGGTAAACCGACTGATTGCAGCACCATAATCATGGTCACCATACCGGCACTTGGAATACCGGGTGCACCCAGCGAGGCAATCATGGCGGTTGCACAGACCACCAGTTGCTGACCCAAACTTAAGTCCAGCCCCATCAGGTTGGCAATAAAAAGTGCTGCTGCAGCTTCATACAGCGCCGTGCCATCCATGTTCAGCTGAGTGCCCAAAGGAATGACAAAGCCTGCGGTTTGTGGACGTACCTTTAAATTTTCCTGCGCGCATTTCATCGACAGTGGCATGGTAGCCGAACTGGAACTGGTGGCAAATGCGGTAATCAGCGCAGCCCGTGTCCCTTTAAAGAAAGTGATCGGACTCATCTTGCCAAAAATCCAGAGCAACAAAGGCAATACTACTGCACCATGGAAAATGGTGGTTCCTGTCACCACGGCAGCGAACTCGGCCAGACGGCTTAATACAGAAACATCTTCGGTTGAAATCAGTTTTGCCAGTAAGGCAAAAATACCGAGCGGTGCCAGCTTCATCACCCAGCTAATCATCAGCATCATGATGTCAAAAAATTGCAGGCTTAACTTGCGTACACTGCGGAAATTCTCTCCGCCTTTAACCAGCGCCACCCCAATAAACAGCGCAAATACTACTACCGCCAGCACATTGCCTTCGGCAAAGGCTTTAAAGGGGTTAATTAAAGTATTTTGAATGAAATTGGTAAAAAAGGACGATGGCGTTAAGGTATCAGGCGTTTGATGACTGTTCATGGCATCCTGAAACATCACGATATCCACACCCTTGCCCACATTAAACAAATGGGCACAGCTTAAGCCTAAAATGAGTGCGAAGGTGGTGGTGGTGACACAGCACAGTAGAGTGATTTTCCAGACTCGGCCCAACTGTCCACCGGCCTGCAAATTCGAAACGCCGACCACAATCGAACTGAAAATCAGCGGAATCAGCAGCATTTTTAATAAACCAATAAAAATACTGCTGGCCAGACCCAAACCATAGAGACTGATATTGAAAAACTGGGTATTTGGAAACAGGTTTAACAGAAACCCGAATGCCACCCCTAAAATCACAGCAATCAATATTTGTGTATTTAAGCTCATCACGACATGCTTTTTATCATTAAGTCCTGTCAGGCACTATGCCATGGCCTATTTTTAGAATCGAGGAATTTTTTGTCACAAGCTCAGCATAAATGAATAAAAGCCAGCGGCTCACTTGGTCTGAATCATCAACACTTCGTTAAACTGATGGCATAAAATCTGCTTATGAATAAATACGCATTCAACCAATAATTAAAAGAGAATCGATATGAAAAAAATCATGCTTATGACCGCGCTACTTCTGCATATTCCCTTGGCATTTGCCCATCCAAACCATGGCTGCCATAAAGACATCTCCGAGGATATCCCTCGCTGCCACTAAATCACAATGACCAAGACAAGCATAAAAAAACCGGACAGCAGCTCCGGTTTTTTTATGACATTTTGAGCCTTATTGGGTTTCAATTTCACGCAAGCGGATCAGACCTTCCTGAGTGGTGCTGCACACCAGCTCGCCATTTTGCCACATACGGCCAAAATTCAGTCCGCGCGAACTGGCACTAATGGTGGCCTCCATATCATAGAGCATCCACTCATCAACACGGAATGGCTTATGGAAATACATGGCATGGTCAATGCTGGCACATTGCAGACTTGGGGAAATATAACTCAGACCATGTGGACGTAAAGCCGTCGTCATTAAGGTAAAGTCCGAGTAGAAAGCCGCAATAGCCTGATGCAATGAAATTTCATCAAGCTTCTGGGCAATCTGACCATGGGTGCGGATATAGTGAGCGTATGATGGGGCTTCAGGCTGTGGCTGGAACGGATTTTGTGGATTGACTGGACGAATTTCCACATGACGGTCACGCATAAAACTGGCACGCACATTTTCTGGCACAAATTCGACCAGCTGTGCTTTGAGCTCTGCTTCACTTTTCAGGTCTTCAACCGCAGGATATTCCGGCTCGGAGATTTGATAATTCAGGCCTTCTTCGGGATTGGCAAATGAAATCATGGCGGTAAAAATCGTCCGCCCATGCTGAATGGCACGCACCTGACGACTGACAAAACTCTTGCCATCACGCAAACGGTCTACTTCATAAATAATCGGTGCGTTGACATCTCCACCATATAAAAAATAGGCATGTAATGAATGTGCCGGACGATCTGCAGTATAGGATGCCGCACGTAAGGCCTGCCCCAACACCTGCCCACCAAAGACCCGCTTACCGACCAGATTACGGCTTTGTCCCCGGTAAATATTTTCTTCAATTTTTTCAAGGCTCAGTAATTCAACCAGTTCTTGGGTTAAGGCGTTCATAAGCAACCTGTTTTTAATGTGGGATACCTAAAATCTAGGCGAAAAATTTCAATCAATCAGCTAAGCTATAATTGCTATTTTGCCACAAATCCCAAAGAAAGCCCTAAAAGTTCGACTGACTGGCCTGTCACGCGATTTGTGCTGAATATTCGCTAAAAATACGATTTTTAACGATAAAATTTAACACTCGAAATGCATTTTGTCAGAAAATGACATATTGTTTTAAATTACAATGATGCAAAACTGTTTCCCCCTCAGAAAATCTGTGGTTTCGGTCATTTAAGTAGGAGTATGTATGTCCAAGAGTGGCTTTGGTCAAATCTATCGTCAGCTTTCCAGTAAGCTGCTTGACCTGGTGGTAACCCCACATGTTCTTGGTGAGGTTCCTACTGAACCGACAACTACAGAAGTAAATTCCCAGACAGAGCAACCCGTTCAACAAAAAGTGGTGTGCTATGTATTACAAAATTATTCGCGCAGTAATGCCCTGATTGTCGATGGCGAAACCCGCCGGCTAAAACTATCACCGGCATTAGATCCGCTGGTGGTGGGCGATCATAAGGAAAAAGCATCGATACTGTTCCTGCAGCACCATGATGAAAACAATTTACTCAATTCTCCGCCGCATGCCTTTCCGCCACGCTTATTGCGCTTGATCGAGATTCTGGAACATCATCCTCAGGTGGATATTGAACTGATTCCGGTCACCGTATTATGGGGACGTTCACCAGACAAAGAAGACTCCTGGCTGAAACTGCTGTTTACCGATACATGGGCAACGCCAGGTACCGTAAAACAGTTGGTGAATATTGGTCTGCATGGTCGTCAATCCTATCTGGAATTCCATCAGGGCCAGTCTTTACGCCAGCTGATCGAATTTGCCAAACAGACCCATCCAAACCTTTCACCTGCAACGTATATTCTGAATAAACTGAACAACTATCTGGACGGTCAGCGTGAAGTCGTGCTCGGTCCGGATCTATCCGACCGCCGTAACGTGATGCATTCACTGATCAAATCTACGGATGTTCAGGATGCCATCCGCCGGGAAAGCATCCGTGGCAAAATCAGCATGATTGAGGCTGAACGCCGTGCCATTGGCTATTTAAACGAGATTGTATCGGACTATTCGCATTCAGCCGTGCGTTTTGCCGATATGGCGCTGACCCGTTTATGGACCCAGCTCTATGATGGCGTAGAAGTGCATAATTTCAGTACTGTGCGGGAACTGGCCAAAGACTACGAGATTATTTATACCCCTTGTCACCGCAGTCATATTGACTATTTATTACTGTCTTATGTGATTTATAAACGTGGCATGATGGTGCCGTACATTGCTGCCGGCGATAACTTGAACATGCCTTTTGTCGGACAATTATTGCGTGGTGGCGGTGCCTTCTTTATTCGCCGTACTTTCCGTGGTAATGGTCTGTACACCACAGTATTTAAAGAATATCTATTCAACATTCTTTCCCGTAACACCCCACTGGAATACTTTATTGAAGGCGGTCGTTCACGCACGGGACGTTTGCTGCCAGCAAAAACCGGTATGCTGGCCATGACGGTTCACGGGCATTTGCGTGGCCGTTCCAAACCGATCGTGTTTGTACCGACCTATATTGGCTACGAACGCCTGATGGAAGGTGCCACCTATGTCGGCGAAATGAACGGTAAAGACAAAGAATCCGAGTCGATCATGGGGATTGTAAAAACCCTGCGCAAAATCGAACGTATCTTTGGCCAAGTGCATGTGAATTTTGGTGAGCCGGTATTCCTTGATGACATGCTGAAACAGCATGGTGCGGAAAATATTAAAATTGCCAAGAATGATGATCCGATTCCGCAAGAAGTGTCTGATACAGTAAACAGTGCTGCGCATGCGATTCTGGAAAACATTAACCGTGCTGTGGTGATCAATCCGGTATCGCTGCTTTCACTGATTCTTTTAGCTACGCCTAAGCATACGCTGGATGAAGAAATCTGCATCAAGCAACTGGATGCCTACCGTAAGCTATTGACTGCATTACCTTATGATGCACGTACTCAGGTAACACCGCTTTCAGGCAAGGAAATTATTGCCTACGGTTTGAAACTGAAACTGATTAAACGTGTGAAGCATGTCCTGGGTGATATCATTGCCATTGAAGACAATCAGGCAGTATTGCTGACTTATTTCCGTAACAACATTCTGCATGCCTTCGTGTTGCCGTCACTGATTGCTGCACTGGTAGAACATAATGGTTCGATTCGCCGTGGTGATTTGATCAATGTCATTCGCACCCTTTATCCATTCCTGAAAGCGGAATTGTTCCTAAAATGGAAAGATGAAGAGCTGAAAGATCAGATCTGTGCTTATGCAGAAGCGCTGATTCAGGCCAAACTGATTTCTGAAGATAGCGAGGGCAACCTGCTTTCCCCTGCACCAAATTCAGAAGATCACAATCAGCTGGTAGTGCTTGCTGCCCCTGTGATGCAAAGTCTGGAGCGTTACTACATGACCCTGACTTTAATCACCCAGCGTGGTTCAGGCAACATCTCTACCCGTCAGGTGGAAGAGCTCAGTCATCTGGTTGGTCAACGTCTGTCGGTATTGTATGAATTCAACTCACCGGAGTTCTTTGATAAATCGCTGTTCCAGAGTTTCATTAAAGTGCTGACTCAGCAGGGCTATATCCGTAACAATGAAGATAACGCCATTGTGTTTGACGAGAACTTCCAGAACGTTGCACAGTACGCCAATCTGGTACTGGATGATGTGACCTTGCAGATGCTTCAGCACATTACCGCCTTCAGCGATGAAGAGTTAAAAGAAGCTTTGGATGCCGTTGCAGCGCAACAGGCGAAACGCCGTTTAAAACGCAAGAAGAAATAATCTTCCTTCTCCGTTCCCTCTCCTTTTAGGAGAGGGCTAGGGAGAGGTCTGTTAAATACTCTACTTGAGCTATTATAAAGCGCAAGTGAGGGCTAGGGAGAGGTTAATTAAAGAACCCTCCTCCTAACCTCCTCCCATAGGGAGGAGGGACTTCAAATACCAAGGTGACATTCACTCCGTCTTTAATAATTCCGCATAATCACTAAAACAATCCTCATGCTCTAGCTGAAATCCACTTTCCCTCATCCGTGTAGCAAAAATCCGTTTACCTGTTTCCTTCGGACTTGCTACAACCAGTTCAGGCAAATTGAGTTGCCGCTGAAACCACTGAATCACTTCGTGTAAAGGTAGAGGCTGGTTATTGGTGACAATATAGGACGTTTCTGGATGTTCCACGTGAATCAACTGCACTAAAAACTGGGCCAAATCATCAATATGAATCCGGTTAGACCAGTGAATTTGAGGATAGCTTTGGGTCGTTGCAGCCAGCTTGATCATCCTCGCCACGGACGTGCCGTAAATTCCTGTAGGACGGATCACCACACAGCGTTCAGCGAATGCCTGTTGATAGAGTTGCTCCATTTTCCAGAGTAATCGCCCCTGCTCATCTACAGGTTGAATAACAGATTCATCATCAATACGCTCGCCCGTATTTTCACCATAAACCCGAGTTGACGACACCACCACAATTTTTTGTACTGGATGGGACTTTAAGGCTTGAACAATCGGAGCAACCGAATCGACATAAGTCTGTTGATAGCCTTCCACAGTACTTTGTGACGGTGACAATAAAATATAGACCCAATCCACAGGTTCAAGATAAGTCAAATCTAGCTGATGCACATCCTGAATTAGATGAGTCGCATAGTGATCGGTTTTCGGACTTTGGCTGATTGTGGTAATTTGGTGCCCTTGCTGAAATAATTGTTTGGCAACCCGGGTAGAGGTTTGACCATAACCTATAAATAATATATGCATTAAGCACCTGATGATTTAACTCAAGTTGAGGGGACATGGCTGCAGTCCATCAATTGCAAGGGGTAGGAACTGCCTCTGCTGCACTACTGGAAAAACTGAATATTTTTACGACAGATGATTTGCTGTTTCATCTACCGCGTGATTATGAAGATCGTAGCACGATCATCTCCATGAACCAATTATCCGTGGGGCGTAGCTATTTGCTGGAAGGTATTGTGAAAGGGGTTGATTTTCCACCAGGTAAGCGTAAATCCATGGCCATACAGCTCCAGGATGATTTTGGCAAAGTCACCTTGCGTTTTTACCATGTCTATAAAGCCCTGACCGATCGAGCTAAAGTCGGCAACCGCTTGCGCATTTTTGGTGAAGTTCGTGTCGGTGCACGTGGTCTGGAACTGTATCATCCTGAAATTCAACTGATTACCGAACATACCCCCCTACCGAAAACCCAGCTTACTGCCATTTATCCAGCAACAGAAGGCTTAACTCAGCCCAAGCTGCGTGAATATGTTAAACAGGCACTAAAACAGCATAGTGATGAGCTGCCTGAATTATTGCCAGAAAAATTCACCAATGGTTATGCGCTAAAACAGGCACTGCAATATATTCATGAACCGCCACTGAATGCCAATATGCTACAGCTGGCGCAAGGTTCTCATCCGGCCCAGCAGCGGCTGATTTTTGAAGAGCTGGTGGCCCATCAGATCAGTCTGCTCTCACGGCGTGCCTATATCCAGCAGATTGCCGCCCCCTCTTTTAGCCCAAGTAAAAATTTTGCCAAGCAGTTATTGGCTGGCTTGCCTTTTGAAATGACCGGTGCACAAAAACGGGTCTCCAAAGAAATTATGCAGGACTTAAAACAGAACAAGCCGATGCTGCGTCTGGTTCAGGGCGATGTCGGTGCTGGTAAAACACTGGTGGCTGGCGTTGCTGCCTGTCATGCGCTGGAAGAAGGCTGGCAAGTGGCACTGATGGCACCAACGGAAATCCTGGCGGAACAGCATTATCTGAACTTTAAAAAATGGTTTGAGCCTTTAGGTCTGAATGTATCCTGGCTTTCAGGCAAACAGAAAGGTAAAGCTCGTGCAGCAGCTGAGCAAACCATTAAACAAGGCATGGCCAATCTGGTGGTAGGTACTCATGCCCTGTTTCAGGAAAATGTCCAATTTGCCAAACTCGGTCTGGTGATTATTGATGAGCAGCATCGCTTTGGGGTCGATCAGCGACTGGCACTACGCAATAAAGGTGCCAATAACATGACCCCACATCAACTGGTCATGACTGCTACCCCTATTCCACGCACGCTCGCCATGTCTGCTTATGGTGATCTGGATACTTCGGTGATTGACGAACTGCCACCGGGCCGCACCCCAATTCAGACCGTCACCATTCCTTTGGACCGCCGTGAAGAAGTGCTACAGCGTATTGCTACAAACTGTGCTGAAGGCAAACAGGCCTATTGGGTCTGCACGTTGGTAGAACAGTCGGAAACGCTGGATGCACAGGCTGCTGAAGCGACTTATCAGGAAATTAAGGAACGCTTTCCGCAGCTCAACATTGGTCTGGTGCATGGCAAAATGAAAGCCGATGAAAAACAATCCGTAATGCAGCAGTTTAAAGACAATCAGTTGCAACTTTTGATTGCTACTACGGTCATTGAGGTTGGCGTGGATGTTCCAAATGCATCCATCATGGTGATTGAAAATGCTGAACGTCTGGGACTTTCACAGCTGCATCAGTTACGCGGTCGGGTCGGTCGTGGTGCGACTGCCAGTTTCTGTGCCTTGCTATATAAAAATCCGCTTTCGCAAAATGGACAGGAACGGCTGCGGATTATGCGTGAAACCAATGACGGTTTTATCATTGCCGAAAAAGATCTGGAAATTCGCGGGCCGGGGGAATTGCTCGGCACCAAGCAAACCGGTGACATGGGCTTTCGGGTCGCCAAGTTAGAACGTGATGATCATTTGCTGAATCAGGCACATTATGTCGCGCAGCAAATCCTAAAAGACTATCCAGACAATGCAGAAGCCCTGTTAAAACGCTGGCTACCTGAAGCCCCTCGCTATGCCTATGTATAAAAATAATGTAAGACACCTATAAAATAACAGGCTGAGTCGGTTATTTATTATCGTATAAGTGGCATGGATGCTGCCGATCTTGAAACCACCAATAAACTGTGCAAAATAAAGTTAAATAAAAAGAAGAAGAAAACATGCTGCAATTGATTCACCCCTTACTGCACAAAGCCATGCAGAGCCTTTTCCCCTGTGTACTTTGTGGCATAGACCAGCAACGTCATCATTCAGTCTGTACAGATTGCTGGCAACAATTGCCCTGGTTGAAACAGACCATCCGACGACAGGAAATGGAGATTCAGGTGGCCTGTCATTATGCCTATCCGATGGATCGCATCATTCAAAAATTCAAATATGAACAACAGCTGCACTTTCAAAATCTGCTTGTGGGCTCACTTATCGGTCTCAAACTTCCCAAAATCCAAGCCATTGTCCCGATGCCCATTTCCCATCAGCGTTTGGCAGAACGTGGTTATAACCAGTCTTTGGTGCTTGCGAAACTCCTGGCAAAACAGCTGAATATTCCAGTCTGGCAACCGGTTGCACGACTGGCCCAACATTCGCAAAAAGGCTTGAGCCGGATCGAACGGCTGGATCAAATTGACCAGCAATTTGTGATTACCACAAAGACCCGTGTGCGTTACCGCAAAGTGCTGATGCTGGATGATGTAGTCACGACTGGCAGTTCGCTACATGCTTTAAAACAGAAACTTGAAGCATTAGGCTGTCAAAAAGTTTATGCAGCCTGTATTGCCAGTGCAGAGATTTAATCTTTGGAAAGGACATACTGATTTCCCCCTTATCTCCTTGAGAAGTGTCGGCTCATCCTTGAGGGAAAAATCCTTTTACCAGTCAGAACATCATGCTTTCTGTTAAAAACCGCTTCACCCACGGCATGACAATTTCACGGGTTAAAGGTGCTAATGGGGTAGTTTGATCCTCCAGATCGACCCACTTCATTTCGGCAATTTCTGCGGCAATTTTCGGGGCATGATCTAAAGTCACATAATACAAATAACTCACCAGCTGATGATCCGGCTCGTTGGCAGTGGCAGTTTCAAAACGACCGATGAATTGCTCAATCGAGGCCCGACAGCCTATTTCTTCCTGAATTTCACGCAGCATTGTGATTTCGGGTGGCTCATGGGGTTCAAGCTTGCCACCCACCTGCATAAAGCAGGACGTGTTACGTTTACGCACCACTAACAGTTGCTGTTGATCATTTAAAATAATGGCCGCCGCCACAGTAATGATATTCATGCATGTTTCACCAAAATTTCTTGATCAGCCATACCCCATTTCGGTTGTGGCGCTCGAAAAGCATCAAATTGTTGCAAAATCTCTTCAATGGAGTCCGAAGCAATCATACTGTCTGCAAAACGTGGCTGAGTAAAACCTTTTGCTGTGGTCAACTGAATAAATTTCAGCAAATCATCGTAAAATCCGGCCACATTTAAAAATGCACAGGGCTTTAAATGAATACCGAGCTGTGACCAGGTCCATTGCTCAAAAATCTCTTCCAGCGTACCTGCACCACCCGGCAAGGCAATAAAGGCATCAGAAAGTTCCGACATCCTGGTTTTACGTTCATGCATATTCGCAACCACATGCAATTCGGTTAAATGCGGATGAGCCAGCTCATGATCCACCAACACCCTTGGGATTACCCCAATGACTTTGCCACCTGCCTGTAAAGCACTATCGGCTACCATACCCATCAAGCCAGAACGGCCACCGCCATAGACCAGCGTTTTACCTTGCCGAGCAAGGGTTTGTCCCACTTTTTGTGCGGTATCTAAAAAAATCGAATCGGTACCTAAAGCTGAGCCACAAAAAATTGCGATCGATTTCGTCATTGTTTCAGCCTGTTTTGCAGATGTCATATTAATAAAGTAAATTTTCAGGAGATTTTTTAATAAAAAAGCGATTGAATCAGTGTTTTTATTCAATTCCTTGTCTAAAATACACCCATCAATTCACCTATACTGCGCAGGGAAAAGACAGCATGCTTGAAGCCTTTTACGCCACAGAGCGCGGTAGTTTGGAAGATGCCACCATCAATGGTGGTTTTGATCTCCACCCGGATTTAGTGTGGATCGATCTCATTGCCCCATCACAAGAAGAACAACAATGGGTCTTAGATGCTTATGAGCAAAATTTACCGACGCTAAAATCCTTGGAGGATATTTCTTCATCGGCACGATTTTACCGTGATGATGATGGTATTTTACATATCAGCACCTACTTTTTGACGAAAAATAAAAATTTTCAGGTCGATGGCGAAACCGATGACAACTCGAGCATTTTGGCAACCGTGCAAACGGTAGCCTTTATTTTGCATAAACAACACCTGTTTACCCTGCGTGGTGAAAAACTGGTGGCCTTTCGTGCTTTCCGTGCCCGTGCCCGCCGCAATGACTATGAGATTGACTATAAAGACCCGACCTGGGTCTTGCTTGGTTTGCTAGAAGCCAAACTGGATGAACTTGCGGATATCCTGGAAGATATCCACAAGGATCTAGAAAAGTACTCTACCGAAGTGCTCAACAACCGCCATCGTGAACAGATTCTCGATCTGGATGACATGATTACCCGTCTGGCACAATTGGAAGACATACTTGGAAAAGCACAATTGTGTTTAATCGATTTGCGCCGTGTCCTGACTTTCCTGTCCCGTCCACGTGCGTTGGGCAGTCATATTTATGATGCCGATATTCGGGAACTGAGCGAAGACGTTCGATCTCTGGTCGAACATGATGCCTTCCTGTTCCAGAAGGTTCGGTTCTTGCTGGATACCACCTCGGGATTCATTAATACCGAACAGAACGATACCATCCGTCGCTTCTCGATCTTGCCAAGTATGCTTGCGCCGCCGATGCTGGTTGCCAGTGTGTATGGCATGAATACCGATGTACTGCCCTTTGCACGAGGAACTACCAGCTTCATTATGGTCAGTATTATTTTAGCGGCTTTCTTTATTGGACCGCTGGCCTATTTCCGCTGGAAGAAATGGATTTGAGGCATCATTTATCCTCCCTCCTTCCAGGAGAGAGTTAGAGGGAGGTATTTTAAATCCCATCAATTTCATTACTTATCTAAGCTGCTTTACTCGCCAATCTAGCTACAGGAAGAAATCTAGAATTCTAATTTTATCCCCTCTCTCTAACTCTCTCCCTGAGGGAGAGAGGACTGCTCAATATTCATCTCTTACAAGCTCAGCTCAATAAAAAAGCACCTTCCGGTGCTTTTTTATTGGTTTAGCCAATCAATTGCAGATCATCTTGCAAATGACAGGCCTGAATGATTTTCATCATTTTCTCAGGGACTGCTTTAAATTGCAGACCCTGAGCTTTCGGGGTCTGACGCAACCAACGCACCAGTACTGCCAGTGCCAGCGTACTGCCCTGTTCCAGCTCTGCCAGATTGACCACCACCGGAAACTGATGCTGCGATTGAATCAGTTTCAAACCTTGCTGGTAATAGTCCTCTGCATTAGCATAATCTATTTTGCCGGAAACCTGCAATTCCTGATGAATGAATTGAATCACTGAACACCCTTCCCGGTTATTTTTTATTTACAGATGCATCTGGTTGGAAGTTCGCAATAGCTTTATCGATATTGCCACCATTACGTTTTACCGTTGCAGCAAACTGATTACGGAACTGTAAACCTAAATCAATACCCGCTACATTGATATTACGCACTTTCCATTGATTGCCTTTATCCACCAACTGGAAAGAGACCGGAGTTTTTTCACCTTTGTTGTTGAAATCAATCGTGACCACCGGATTTTTGCTATTGGTTTCTTTATATGGACGCAGGCTATAAGTCTGATTGGTATATTTAGCAAACGCTGTACCGTAATTTTCGATTAAAGTTTCACGAAAATTGTGTTCAAACTTGGCACGCTGAGCAGCCGTACTATACTGATTGGTGGCATAGGTTCCCATCACCAAACGGGTAAAGGCTTGTGAATCAATATAAGGATCAAGGTTTTGACGCACAATCGCTTTCACTGCAGCAGGATTGTTTTGCAATTTTGCCTGATCCGCTTTTAAACGGCTAATCAGACCATCCGCCACTTTTTTTACAAAAGCTGGTGGAGTTTCAGCTGGTTGTGCAAAAGCAGCACTCGCCATCATTGTTGATAAAACACTTATGCCAAGTGTATGTTTAAGTAAGGTATTCACTAAATTCTCCTCTCCAAATTATTCAACAAATGAAGTTTGCGCATCTTCTGTTGATTCAGTTGATGTTTTTTCTTCCGCCGCTTTCGCTGATGACTTGCCCGCACCGCCAGTAATGAACTTGCTGATCAGATCTTCAAGATCCATGGTGCCTTGGGTATTGGCAATGCTTTCACCACGTTTGATATAGTTCAGGCCACCACCTGGTACCACTTTCAAATATTTTTCGCCCAATAAACCATTTGTTGCAACCATAATGTAAGCATCTTCATCAATACTGGTGATGGAGTTCATGTTAACAACAAGTTGCTTTTCCATTTCTTTTTGTTTCGCAGGATCCGCTTCACTGTATTCTGTGCTATAGCGCAATTCTTCCAAAGCATTGGCTTGAACCTTTTTCAGCTGTTCTTTGTTGAAAGACGTTAACTTGCCATCCAGCTCGAAATACACCGTTGCCAAACGCGATACCGGATCAAGGGTAATATCGGTAACACGACCAATGGTGACACCACTCATGGTCACTTTGGCACGCGGTTTCAGACCGTTCACATTGTCAAAACTCGCAGTCATGTTATAGCTGTCACGCAGGTTGGTTCCCATCAGGCCACTGACTTTCATGGCCAGGAAAAATAACGCAATACCGGTAAGAATGACAAAAATACCTACGGCCAGCTCACTTGCACGTGATTTCATTAAACACCTCCAAACATGACCGCAGTCAACACAAAATCAGAACCCAAAACACACAATGAGGAATACACTACTGTTCGCGTAGTTGATGTTGCAATTCCTTCTGACGTTGGCACACAGGCATAGCCTTGATAGACCGCAATCCAGGTACAAAGCAATGCAAAAACCAGGCTTTTAATAATGGTGCCATTGAAAATATCTTTATAGAACTGCACGCTATTTTGCATGCCACTCCAGAAAGAACCTTCATCTACCCCTAAAAAATCGACACCGACCATTTTACCGCCCATGATGCCGATGGCACCAAAAATAATCGATAACATCGGCAGACTGACAATACCAGCCCATAAACGCGGGGAAACAATACGCTTTAGCGGATCGACCCCAATCATTTCCATACTGGCCAGCTGCTCTGTGGCTTTCATCAGGCCAATTTCAGCCGTTAAAGCTGAACCGGCACGCCCTGCAAACAGCAATGCCGCCACTACAGGAGCCAGCTCTCTTAATAAGGTTAAAGACACCATGGTGCCGAGCATGGCTTCTGAGCCGATATTGACCAAAATGGAATAGCCTTGTAAGCCCAGTACCAAACCAATAAATAAACCCGATACGGCAATAATCAATAAAGACATCACACCAATACGGTACATTTGGTAAATAAACAGTTTGACCCCGAGCCAGGTCGGCATGGAAAATAGGATTTGCAGCAACATCTGGGTTGCCACCCCTATCCCCTGAACGCGTTCAATAACGCGTCTACCTAATGAGGCAATAGCATTCATGAACGCACCTCATCACTTAAATAAGCCGTATGGCTAAACTGATAATCGACAGGACCTTCAGCAGCACCGGTTAAGAACTGACGGACAAATGCCGATTCATGCTGCATTAATTCAGCCGGCGTGCCTTCACCCTGAATAACCCCTTCCGCGATAATATAGATGTAATCGGCAATAGATAGGGTTTCTCCCACATCGTGCGACACAATAATCGTGGTTAAATCCAGTGCTTCACGCAAGGTACGAATTAAACGTGCAAGCACCCCTTTTACAATCGGATCTTGGCCGGCAAAAGGTTCATCGTACATGATCAGTTCCGGATCCAGTGCAATGGCGCGAGCCAGGGCCACACGACGGTTCATACCGCCTGACAGCTCTGAAGGCATCAGCTTTTCAGTACCGCGTAAGCCTACCGCTTCCAGTTTGAGTGCCACCAGCTCGGCAATCAGATGTTCCGAAAGTTGCGTATGTGCACGTAACGGAAAAGCCACGTTTTCATAGACGCTCATATCGGTAAACAGTGCACCGCTTTGGAATAGCATCCCCATACGTGCACGTGCAGCAAATAATTCCTGACGTGACATATCTGCAATACTTTTGCCGTCCAAGAGAATTTCACCGTGCTCAGGCGTCAACTGACCACCAATCAGACGCAGCAAAGTGGTTTTTCCCGTACCTGAAGGCCCCATAATCGCGGTAATCTGGCCACGCCGAATTTTTAAACTGACATTATCGAAAATGACACGTTTCCCTCGTTTAAAACTCAAATCATGGACTTCAATCCAAGATTGAGCTTGCTGAGGTATTTGATTATTCATAGCTGAGGGTTTTCCTGCATTTTTTCAGCATGCATACTATAAAGGATTCGGGTTTAAAATGTTACCTTTAGGTAAAAAGCAACCGATTTACCATAATTTTTTAATTATTTAATTGTGGTGCAATTATTTTAACAAACAGGATACTGTGTTACAGAAAGCTATTATAGATATAGTATGCAATATTGATGAGTAATAAAATTAAACCAATATAAGGCATAATCACCTCTTGATTAAAATTCCAAACATAATAATTAGATTCATTATTCATATTTAACAGAATCAAGACAAACTATGATCCAGTATACATTTCTATCCAATAAGATCAAAGATTAATCCCATAAAAAAACCGGTGTTTCCACCGGTTTTTTACTACCCAAATCTAACGTTATTAGTCGTTAAATTTGCGACGTGGGCGATCTTCACCAAAACTGCGTTTAGGACGATCTTCACTGAAAGAACGCTTAGGACGATCATCAGCAAACGAACGTTGTGGACGATCACCAAAGCTACGTTGTGGACGGTCACCATTGAATTCGCGACGTGGACGATCACCTGCTGGTTTATAGTCTACGCGGTTACCACGGTTGTCATCGTTAGAACGAGGACGGTCGCCAAAACCACCTTCACGACGTGGAGCTGGACGATCACCGAAATCACGCTTCGGACGGTCATCAAAAGAACGTTGTGGACGGTCGCCAAAACCACCTTCACGACGTGGACGATCTTCACCGCCAAAGCTACGTTGTGGACGGTCGCCATTATATTCGCGACGTGGACGATCTTCACCGCCAAAGCTGCGTTGTGGACGATCACCAAAACCACCTTCACGGCGTGGACGGTCGCTATTGAATTCACGACGTGGACGATCTTCTCCACCGAATGCTGGACGTTCGCCACGTGGTTTGTCATCGTAGCTGCGACGTGGACGATCATCACCGCCTTCACGACGTTTGAAGTTACTTTCGCCTTCAAAACGTGCACGACCACCGCCATCACGACCGCCAAAACCGCCACGACCACGACCACCGCCATCACGACCGCTACGACCACGACCGCCGCCATCACGACTACCGCGTGCAGGAGGTGGAGATGGCTCAAGACCTTCAATTTCAGAAACGTTTAAACGCGCTTCCAGGAAGTCTTCTAAAGCACGGATCTTGCCGCGTTCACGGTAAGTTGCAAGTGTAATTGCTTTACCAGTACGACCGGCACGACCAGTACGACCAATACGGTGTACATAGTCTTCGTTCTTCATTGGAAGACCGAAGTTAATTACGTGAGAAATGGTTGGTACATCAAGACCACGCGCAGCAACGTCAGTTGCAACAAGGATCTTAGCACGGCCTTCACGGATGCTGCGTAAACGACGGTTACGAACAGTTTGTGGCATAGCACCATGAAGTGCTACAACTGATAGACCTGCTTCAGCAAGTTCTTCAGCCAACATATCTGTGTCTTCTTGAGTAGAAGCAAATACGACTGCTTGATCAACGTCTTCTTCGTTCAACCAGTGAGTAAGAAGTTTTTTCTTATGTTCGAAACCGTCAGTCCAATGCAAAGTCTGAGTAATATCAGTATTTGTAGAGTGACCAGTTTCAATCGAAATACGCATCGGATCATTCATCATGCGTTCTGCAAGTGTAATGATACGTGGAGCAAATGTCGCAGAGAACATAAGTGTTTGCTTACGGTTTGCAGCCAAATCACCAATGGCTTCTAGATCTTCAGAGAACCCAAGATCCAGCATACGGTCAGCTTCATCAACAATTAATGAATCAACTTTGTCGAGTTTAATTTGACGACGGTTAACCAAGTCAAGTAAACGACCTGGAGTCGCTACAACCACTTGTGCACCTTTTAACTGCTGGATTTGTTTACCAAAAGGCATACCACCCATGATTGCAGCTACACGTACGCCTTTCATATGGCGAACCAAGGCAATCGCATCCTGACATACTTGCTGTGCAAGCTCACGAGTCGGAGAAATTACCAAAATAGACGGTTGAGTAATTGCTTTCATACGTTCTTTAAACGGTACGAAAGTATCTTGATTTGCAAGTGCATTCAAAGTTGGAAGCAAGAATGCAGCTGTTTTACCAGAACCGGTTTGGCTTGATACTAAAAGGTCTTTACCTTCAAGCGCAGCAGGAATCGCTTGTTCTTGTACAGGAGTTGGCGTAGTAAAGCCTAAACCTTCAAGAGCCTGTGTTAATGACTCATCGAGGGAAAAATCAGCAAAAGTTTTGCTCATAGAGAGTATTCACCCTGAAATGGGTGCTCCATTTAATAAATTACAATATGGACATCGGCAAAAAGCGGCACAGCAATTAGAGCTGAAAAAATAAGAATTCAGCAGCGATCCGAATAACGACGATGTGGATATAACGCACGCATGATTACGGCCGCAAACCTGAAGGAATCGCTTAAGCGATTGGGGCGCGAAGGATATGTCCTCTCTATGGACAGCACGCGCATACAATGATTAGAAGATAATGTTCAGGTAAAGAACGGAAATTTAAGTGCGTGGCGGCATAATAACAGAACCATTTAAAAAAGTAATCATTTTTTTCGATCAAATGATGCATACATACTGTTTTTTTCAGTAACAGTCTATTTTACAACTCAATTTTGTTTAATTTTTAAACAGGTAATATTGTAACGCTTTATCTGGATAAAAATGCGGGCAAATAGGCGCTATCCGGCATTTTCATTGAATCAGGAATTTAATCCAGAAATAAAAAAAGCCCTCACCAGGAGAGCTTTTTTGTCATGTCACTCGATTCAATCGATCTTACTTGGCTGCGTCACCCCAAGCCGGAACAACAGCTTGCATTAAAGGTTTAAGCATTTTCATAGAGCAAGCAAGTACTTGACCATTTTCCATAGAATCGGCACCACCACGTGCATCCACTACAGTACCACCCGCTTCTTTCACGATTAACTCGCCTGCAGCGATATCCCAAGGTTTCAGACCCAGTTCAAAATAACCATCCAAACGGCCTGCAGCAACATAAGCCAAATCTAATGCAGCAGAACCAGCACGACGGTATTGTGCACCCGCTTCAGTGACGTTTAATAATGACTCAAAATGGTTTTTTGCATAAGAGATCACTTCACCGTTACGTTTAGCACGGTAAGCATGACCTACGGCAAGGAAAGTATTTTGCAGGCTGTCTTTGACATTTACGCGAATACGGCGTTGATTCAACATGGCACCGCGACCACGACTGGCAGAGAATAACTCATCTTTTACAGGGTCATAAATCACGCCGTGTTGAGTCACACCTTTGTGCTGAACAGCAATAGAAATACAGAAATGCGGGAAACCGTTAATGAAGTTTAAAGTTCCATCAAGTGGATCGATCACCCAGCACCATTCGGCGTCGTGACCTTTACCTTCTTGCAGACCAAACTCTTCACCAAGGAAGCTGTGGTTTTTATAGCTTTTACGTAGCGTATCGATAGTCAATTGTTCCAAATAACGGTCTACACGCGTTACCGGACCATCAATCCCTTTTTCTTCGACTTGTAGATCGAGTTTATGACGATTTTGATGCGCTTTTAAAAGCTCTTGACCAACTAATTGAGCCGCACGCGCAGCCATCACCACCATAGGTTCCATTGAACACCCACTACAAATTTGAAGATATTGATAAAGAATAATGCATAAAAGCCCTCACATTTTAACAAATACGAGGGCTTTTAGGGAAAAAATGTTTCTAAAATTTTTTAAATTGATCAGGACACCGACTGCACAAGCTTTGACCAGGCCAATTCAACTGATTTTTCAATTCCTTTGGCATCCAGCCCGGCTTGTTGCAGCATCTGTGCATGTGAAGCTTGGTGCATGAAGACGTCTGCCAGCCCCAAATTCAAGATTGGTTTAACAATTTGTGCCTGCGCCAAATACTCGTTTACCGCACTGCCTGCGCCTGCCATCACGGCATGTTCTTCAACAGTGACAAATAGACTGGTTGTCGCAGCCAACTGTTCAATAATCTGTTCATCCAGCGGTTTAATGAAGCGCATATTCACCACACGCACCCCCACCTCATGGCTAGCGGCGAGTGTTTGTGCTGCTTCTACCGCCACACTGACACGGCTACCGAATGCCAGAATGCTAATCTGGTCTTCTTGAGATTCATTAAAACTGGCTACAATTTCTGCTTTACCAATCTCCAAAGCCGTCATTTGTTGCTGAATTTCAACCCCTACACCATTGCCACGCGGGTAACGTACCGCCGCTGGACCATTGTATAAATAAGCGGTATGCAGCATCTGACGACATTCATTTTCATCTTTAGGCGCCATAATGACCATATTAGGTACAGTACGCATAAAGGCATAGTCATAAGCACCGGCATGGGTTGGGCCATCTTCACCCACCAGCCCGGCACGGTCGATGCCAAAAGTGACATCCAGATTTTGCAAGGCCACATCATGAATCAGCTGATCATAACCGCGTTGCAGAAAAGTCGAATAAATCGCTACCACCGGTTTTAAGCCCTCACAGGCCATCCCTGCCGCCAAGGTCACGGCATGCTGTTCGGCAATCGCCACATCAAAAAAGCGTTCCGGGAACTGTTTGGCAAACTGCACCATGCCCGAACCTTCACACATAGCCGGCGTAATCGCCAGCAAACGCTGATCTTGGGTAGCTTCATCACAGAGCCATTGTCCAAACACATCGGAATATTTCGGTGCTGCATTGCTTGAAGATACAGTATTTAATTTACTGATGGCATGGTATTTAATCTGATCGGCTTCCGCAGGCGCAAATCCTTTACCCTTTTTGGTATAGACATGAATTAAACGCGGACCTTTACGTTTTTTTAGGGCATTAAATACCTGTACCAATTGATTGACATCATGGCCGTCAAATGGGCCAAAATAGTCAAAACCAATGGCTTTAAACAGATTATCTGCAGCTTCAGTGGCAGCACAGTGCAAACGAGAATTGTAAGTCCATTCCGGATGCGGCTGGATATATGCATCACCCTCATCAGTAACATTCACCGATTCGCCACGTTCCCAGATAGCTGCCAAATGTTTGGCAAATCCACCGGTACTGCACGAAATAGACATGTCATTGTCATTCAGTACCACGATTAAATCTGCATCATGTGCAACGGCATCATTCATGGCTTCAAAGGCCATACCGGCCGTCATGGCACCATCTCCAATGATCGACACCACTTCACACGGATCGTTCTGATAACGGCGTGCCAGTGCCATGCCCAATCCCGCAGAAATAGCTGTTGAAGAATGTCCCACGCCAAAAGTATCGAATATCGATTCTTCACGTGCAGGAAAAGCAGCCAAACCGTCTTTGGCACGAATGGTGGTCAACTGTTCACGGCGACCAGTCAAAGCTTTATGCGGATAGGCCTGATGACCCACATCCCAGATCAGACGGTCATGCGGCGTATTAAAACAATAGTGCAAAGCCACAGTGAGTTCGATCACTCCCAGGTTAGCACCAAAGTGTCCACCGCTTTGTCCTGCTGCATACAAAATGTACTGACGTAACTCATCTGCCACTTGTTCTAGTTGGCTGCGCTCGAGCAATCGTAATTGTTGCGGATGATCAATCGCATTCAGCAACGGAGTTACAGGTCGGTGAGTCGGTATTTCTGTATACAACATAAATGGCGAAGCCTTCTAAAGCCTGGCAAATCCTAAGCTAGGTCAATGGGTTTATTCGAGCATAATGATCGAATTGTATCACCTTTAAATCAGCCACATTTCTAGCGATGCAGTTTAGAGGCAAATCTCTACACTGGGTGTTTGTTCATGAGCGAGATTATCCTGAATAATCTTACTATTTATCAACCATTATCGTTCTCTTTATACAAAAAAGAAAATCTTCTGCATAAATTCATCTTTACAATTCAACTAATGTCCAATCATTCAGCTATACTTTAGCTAATTAATGAACTATTTAACGAGTTAAGCAGTGCCCATAGAATTTGTCGCGACTTCAAGATTACCAACCGCTTTTGGTGAATTTAAAATCACGGTATTTCAAGATCCTAAAACGGGTGAAGAACATGTAGCACTGTCTAAAGGTCTGGATATGCCGCCTGTCGGACCGGTATTGGTGAGAATACATTCTGAGTGTTTAACCGGTGATGCCTTTGCTTCACTGAAATGCGATTGCGGCCCGCAACTGCAAGCCACCCAGAAACTGATTAATGAAGTCGGTCAAGGCGTGATTCTGTATTTACGTCAGGAAGGTCGCGGTATTGGACTAACCAACAAGATTCGTGCCTATGCCCTGCAAGATCAGGGACACGATACGGTTGATGCCAACTTGATGCTGAACTTGCCCGCGGATGCACGACACTATGACATGTGTACCATCATGCTCGACCATTTACAGGTCAAGCAGGTTAAACTGATTACCAATAACCCTTCAAAGATTCAGGCACTACAAGAACTGGGCATTGATGTGGTTGACCGTGTGCCGCTCACTGTCGGTTTAAATCCTTTTAATGCCGAGTATTTAAAAACCAAACATGAACGCATGGCGCATATGTATAAGAAAGGCGATTTTTAAATCCCACTTATTTTATAAATCTCCCCGACTTTATACAAATCCACCCCAACCCTCCTTTGCTAAAGGAGGGAGTTGTCTTTTTTAAAAGGGAAGTTTGTAGGGATTTAAATCGTCATCGAAAAAATCCGATTCTCCGGAACGCGGCGTTTTAGGCGTAAATCAAAGGCCATACAGATATTACGCACAAAAGGCTTGCCTTGCTCAGTCACAGTAATGCCCTGCTCATCAATCTGTAACAACTGATCCTGCTGCATTTCTGCAAGTTGCCGCAAAACCTCGGGCAATTCAGGAAATTGCATCTCTTTCGATGCCCAAGATGTAGTAAAAGTACACATCAAGTTCAAGATATGTTTACGGATCATCAGGTCTTCTGTACTCAGCACATGGCCTTTGACCACCGGAATTTCATTTTGCTCCAGACGTGCATAGTAGTCTTCCAGTTTTTTTTCATTTTGCGCAAAGCTGTACCAGCTGTCGCTAATCGAAGAAATCCCCAAGCCAATCATCACTTGGGTTTTGGATGCGGTATAGCCCATAAAATTACGATGTAAAGTCCCCTGTTTAAAGGACTGGCACATACTGTCTTTTTCTAGAGCAAAATGATCCATACCAATTTCATGATAACCTTGCGCTAGTAACTTATTCTTTCCTTCTTCATAGCACTGGCGTTTTATTTCATCTTTCGGTACATCAGCATCTTTAAAACCACGCTGGCCATTGCCCTTAATCCAGGGCACATGCGCATAGCTATAAAATGCCAAACGGTCCGGCCTTAACCGATTGGTTTGATCAATGGTATTCAGCACATCTTGCAAACTCTGAAAAGGCAGACCAAAAACCAAATCATGTGAAATGGACGTATAACCAATTTCACGTGCCCACTCCGTTACACGCTGTACATGTTCAAAAGGCTGCATCCGGTGGATGGCTTTTTGCACCGTTTCATTGTAGTCCTGGACCCCGTAACTGACCCGACGAAAACCCAGATCATATAAGGCTTGCAGATGTTCACGGGTGGTATTGTTAGGATGCCCTTCAAAACTGAATTCATGCTCGGCAGCCACCTCTGCCTTTGCCAATATGCCCTGAATTAACTGTTGTAAATGCTCAACCGAAAAGAAGGTCGGTGTGCCGCCGCCCAAATGAATTTCTTTAATTTTCGGCTTTGTTACCAGCAACTGGCAATACAAATCCCATTCTTTCAGCACGGCCTGAATATAAGGCTGTTCCATCTCATGCTTTTTGGTCACTTTTTTATGGCAGCCGCAGAAAGTACACAGGCTTTCACAGAAAGGCAGATGGATATACAAACTGATGCCTTCACTTGAGTTGGATTCATCAAAGGAACGTTTTAAGCTCTGTTTCCACAGATCAAGCGAAAATGGCTCGGCTTCCCAATACGGCACCGTTGGATAACTGGTATAACGGGGTCCGGGTACATTATATTTTTGAATTAAAGAACGCGTCATCGTTGCTATCCACTCTCTACTGCAACAGCCGGTTATACTTATAACCGAACCCATATTTTGCATCACATATTCAACTCATTTTGCTGGGCTTGCTTATAGAATTCAACCTAGTGATCTAGTCGGGATATTTTTCAGCGATCACTTTGAATCAAAGTCTCAATAAAATGGATGGTATCTATTTCAATAAAAAACATGCTGCATAAAAATCCTTACTCTTTTATACAATTTATGCTTTGATGTATCTCAGTTTTCTTTTCCGCTATGAGGGCTTTGATGCAGCATCCTACATCTGCCGATATTCAACGCGTTCGCGAATTCCTGCTTGATCTGCAAAGCCGTATTTGCTCGGCACTTGAACAACAAGAACAACAAGGAGGCGGCACAGCTCAATTCGAAATTGATGACTGGCAGCGCCCTGAAGGCGGTGGCGGCCGTTCACGGGTCTTGCAAAAGGGCAGCGTCATTGAAAAAGGCGGAGTCATGTTCTCTCACATCAACATTGCTAAACTCCCCGCTTCTGCCACAGAACGCCATCCCCAAATTGCCGGTGCTAAAGCCCAGGCTATGGGTGTGTCTTTAGTGATTCATCCGAAGAATCCCAATGTGCCAACTTCACATGCCAACGTGCGCCTGTTCGTGGCCGAAAAAGAAGGTCAGGATCCAGTGTGGTGGTTTGGTGGCGGTTTCGACTTAACACCATTTTATCCAAATAATGAAGATGTCTTGGCGTGGCATCAAACTGCGCATGAGCTATGTGCACCATTTGGTGATACGGTGTATGCGGAACACAAAAAATGGTGTGATGATTATTTCTATTTAAAACATCGCGACGAACAGCGTGGTATTGGCGGCTTATTTTTTGATGATTTAAATCAGTGGGATTTTGAAACCTGCTTTCAATACATTCAAGCCGTCGGCAATGGTTATCTGGAAGCGATTGTTCCCATCTTTCAACGCAATCAGGATAAACCGTATAGCGAAGCACAGCGCGATTTCCAGCTTTACCGTCGTGGCCGTTATGTCGAATATAACCTGGTCTATGACCGGGGGACTTTGTTTGGTCTGCAAACCGGTGGTCGAATTGAATCGATTTTGGTCAGTATGCCCCCATTGGCAGCCTGGTCGTATCGTCCAGAATGGGAGGAAAATTCGCCTGAAAAATGCTTAACCGACTATTATCTCAAACCGCATGACTGGTTGACCGAACTTAAAAAATAATAAAGTTTTTATCCCTTTTTCACTACAGAAAAAGGGATTTTTCACTGAAATAACTTTTGAAAAAATCGACACTTAAAATATTTAAATAATTAAAATCAATATTTTAATTTAATTAAGATAATTAACCAGGCTATTAATGCAAGAAAAACCGACATATTTCCTTACAGCACTAGACACGAGTGTGTCACAAAAATCGTTTAGACTGGATCATGATATTCATGACCTATACTGATTTAATCAGCATGGATAAATACAAAAAAGTATGCTTGAAGGAGAAACGATGCTCAACACAATGTTAAATAATAAGGTGATTTTATTTTGGTGTATTTTAACCCTGATCGTGTGTTCTATCACCATTACCTTGCTTTCACATAACACCCTTGCAGACAGCGTGTCGATTAGCTTTACCGTATTTGCAGGTTTTGCCCTATTTTTTACTGCAGCCATGTGGCTGGAAGATACCATTCGCGAAATTTGTAATCCTTAACAGGATTTAACTTTACCGCTTTAACGATTTCCCCTCTTCTTTCTTCTTTGTCATTTTTCCTTTCCGTAGTGGCTTTAGCCTGCGGGAAAAATCACGTATATTGAATGCCATTTCCGCACACGGACCTTGTGAAATGAGCAAACAATTTGCCGTGATTGGCAATCCAATCGAACAATCACGTTCTCCAGAACTGCATCATGCTTTTGCCGAAAAAACTGGCATTAACCTGAGCTATAGCAAACGCCTTGCCCCACTGGATGGCTTTGCAGCCAATATCGAGGAGTTTTTTGCTCAGGGCGGTATGGGCATGAATGTGACCGTGCCCTTCAAAGAGCAAGCTTTTGCAGCCTGTGCCGTATTAACCGAACGTGCCAAAATTGCCAAGGCAGTCAATACCCTATGGATGCAGGATGGCAAGCTGTATGGCGACAATACTGATGGTCAAGGTCTGGTCGATGCCATCAAGGCCCTAGAGTGGAATTTAACCGATGCCGAAATTCTGATTATAGGTGCGGGCGGTGCAACCCGTGGTGTCATCTACCCCTTGGTACAGGCGGGTGCGAAAAAAATTGTCATCGCTAACCGGACTTTAGCCCGTGCAGAACAACTGGTTACCGATTTAAGACCTGCTGTGCCGCAAGCCACCCTTGAAGCCACTTCTTTAAATGATCTGGCTGGTCATTTTGAGATTGTCATTAATGCAACTTCGGCAAGTTTAACCGGTGATGCCTTAGTTTTACCTGAAGCTTTACAATTTGAGTATGCCTACGAAATGGCCTATGGCAAGCCATCCAGCTTTTTAGATCAAGCCAAAACCCGCGGTGTTCCGACCTCGGAAGGTTATGGCATGCTGGTTGGACAGGCGATTGAAGCTTTTTATATCTGGAACGGCATTAAACCTGAATTAAAAGACTTTCTTTAACTAACATTCATCAAAAGAACCTCAGGATGATCTGAGGTTCTTTTGAACCATCTTCCTGTTTATTTTACATATTTCTGCATATTTTCATACACTTCCATATATATTTCATAATTAATAACTTCAGCATGTTGAAGGGTCAGGTCTTGAATCGTTTTCTGACTTAATTTTCCATGCTTGCTGTCGATATAGCTTTGCCCCAAAATCTGCGCAGTTTCTTTGAGCACACGCGAGTCGGCGGCATTGTCCGGATATTCCTCCCGATATGCTTTCAGGTATTGCTGGGCAAAAATATGCTGTGGCTGCTTATACTGCTTCGCGGCTTGGTGCCAAGCTGCAGCGACCTTACCTTCGCCTACAGCACGCTCAGTTAAGGTATTAACATGGCTGCCTATAGCCCGGTTGAATTGGCTGTCATCCTCAAGATGATGTTTTTTCTGTAAGGCCTTAATGCGCTCAAGTTCTTTGCCTTTAGGATCATAATACTGTTCATCGCTAAACCAGTAGGCATACACCTCTGCCATTTCTTGCAAGGTTTGCGGACTAAGGTTTTTCACCCACTCACTTTGCTCTGCAGCCATATCGAGCAAAAATAAGGTTTGGTAGGTTTGACTGAACGACTGGGCTTGCTGATAGGTTTTATCGGCCAACAGATTCAACTCATCCTCATAGCTTAAGGCGGGTGCTTCGGCTTTAGTTCCTTCCATCACAGCAGCTGGCTGCTCCAGAGTTCGCCCTACATCTTTCACCCATTTTTCTAAAATTGAACCTTTGCTCACCTCTTGAATCGACTTGGCATCGCGCAATGCAGCACGGTCAATTTTGCTGGCTTGCCCATAATTAAATACACGCATATCGGCCTGTACATCAATTTTACCGTACTTTTCAGTAAGGAATTGCACAGCATAATCGACCTGTGCCGCACGTCCCTGAGCATCTAAACCGACATCTATTTGTATCGGGGTCTTTTTAGCTGGCGAACTTGCCGCCAGAACCTGACGAATTTCAGGCTGGTGCGTTGCCCACAGCTCAGCAAAATGCGCTGCATCTATAAACTGTTCAGAAACATACGGTGCAAAGACCAAGGCTAATTTTTCGTGTACCGAACGGTCCTTCGCTTCAACTGAAGCCGTGATCTGTACCGGTTCAACACGCTTAAAAGCATCTAATTCATAAGCAGAAACGCAGTATGTTAAATCACCGACTTGGGCTGTTTTTGGCGTAGCAATTATACGCTGGCAGTCGTCTACTGTAAGAGTAATAGTTTCATCAGCAGTGTCTTGTTCTGTCGGGCTTTCATCATCCGTTTCTGTTTCTAGCGCTACATCCTCTTCGTCTACCAGTGAATCGGCTGAACCATAAAGTTTGTCGCTGACCAGTTCACGCAAGGCAAGTGTTGCACTGTAGGCTGTGCCGTCTTGAGCCACAGCATCAGCTTTACCCGCTTGCACAGGTGAAGCAGTATCTTCCACAGCCTGGGTTACAACCTCTCCCGCCTGCTTTTCACTCCCGGCATCGCTCACTTTAGTAGCCGCGGTATAGCCCAGCACGGAGCGCTTTAAATACGGCTCATTCACCTGTTCAAACAGGGCCATTTGCAACATCAGTTCTTCCAAGGTGCTGCTAAAACGTATTTTTTCAGTCAACTGACCGTTCTTCTCTGCAACGCTCAGTGGCAGACTTTTGATTTGTCTAGCATCAGCCAAAATATATGGCAAGGCATTTACCGCTTTTAAATAATCAGCCAACTTCGCTACATTTACCCGTTCAAAATCAGCTTTATATTTCGAGAAATCAATATAGGCAAAGCTGTTTTGACTGTCTTTATTCACCAAATACGGCATCAAAGAAAAATAATTGGTATAAAATTTATATTCTTTAAAATCGACCACCATCGGTACTTTCATTTGCACCAGCAAGGTCGGCTTTTCATAACGGGCTGCCAAGTTTAAAGCAGCGGTCTTTTCTCGATAATGCACAGAACCATCATATTCAAATTGCGTATTATTGAGTAAATTCAATGCAAAAATATTGAATGAACTCAGCTTGTACTCTGAAGCAAAACTGTCCGCATGCCCTTGCTGCTGTTTCGCCATAGCGGCATACAGGTTTTGTTTTTCAGTGCGGTTTAAACGGATATTCTGCGCTTTTAAATATTGATCTAAGCGTTTTTTCAATGCCGGCTCAAATGCTGTCGCCGGATTGACTTGTTGCTGTGCTTTTTGACGTCCTATGTCCGGACTAGACTGCACACTAAGCTTGCCCCGAAAATCATAACTGGATGTTTCAAACATCGCATTTAGACCATGAATCGCTCTTTGCTCTACAGTTGCCACCTGATTCGGATTGGTCTTTATGACATGCTGTGAACAGCCTGCGAAACTGAGACTACAAAGACAAAAAGTTAAATATTTTAGTTGTGCCTTCACATGTAAACACCTTATATTCATTATACTTTATTCTGTTCTAAGCTACAGAATTACAACCCAATATAACATAATAGGATGTTGATACTATTCGGTCGAGCATATTTTATAATTCGCATTTCTGACATTTTTAATCGCTATCCTTATCAATGTTTTTTGATGATAAATGTGAATAATCAAGGTATCGATACAGATAATCCAGAACTATTTCTAAATTAGGATTAAGACTATGCCAGCATATAAAGCCCCTTTGCACGACATTCGTTTCTTAATGAATGAAGTGCTTGATTACCCGGCACATTACAAAACGCTTTCAAATGGTGAAGCAGCGGATGCTGACACTGTAGACATGATTCTTGAAGGTGCGGCAGATTTCTGTGAAAACGTACTTTCTCCACTCAACCAATCGGGTGATGAAGAAGGCTGTCACTTTGAAAATGGTGAAGTCAAAACCCCAAAAGGCTTTAAAGAAGCCTATGACCAGTTCGTGCAAGGCGGCTGGCAAGGTTTGTCTTTCCCTGAAGAATTTGGCGGTCAAAACCTGCCGCAATCTTTAAACCTGATCAAATCAGAAATGATGGGTACTGCGAACTGGGCCTTCCAGATGTATCCGGGTTTAAGCGTCGGCTGTATGAACACCATTCTTCAGTTTGGTACTGAAGCACAAAAAAACACCTATATGCCTAACCTGGTGACAGGAGAATGGTCAGGTACGATGTGTCTTACCGAACCACAATGTGGTACGGACTTAGGCCAGGTCAAAACCAAGGCAGAACCCAAGGCAGATGGTACCTATGCCATTTCGGGCACGAAAATCTTTATCTCTGCCGGTGAACACGATTTAACTGAAAACATTATTCACATTGTGCTTGCCCGCCTTCCAGATGCGCCTGCCGGGACCAAAGGTATTTCGCTGTTCATCGTGCCAAAATTCCTGGTCAATGCAGATGGTACAGTGGGTGAGCGCAACCCTGTCAGCTGTGGTTCAATCGAACACAAAATGGGGATTCGCGCTTCTGCAACCGCCGTTTTAAACTTTGACAATGCAACGGGTTACCTGATTGGCGAGCCACACAAAGGCTTGCATGCCATGTTCACTTTCATGAACACTGCGCGTATCGGTACCGCGATCCAGGGTATTGCCCATGCAGAATTGTCATTCCAGGGTGCCCTTCCTTATGCCAAGGAGCGTATGTCGATGCGTGCCCTTTCAGGCAAGAAAGACCCAGAAAAAGTGGCGGATGCGATCATTCACCATGCTGACGTTCGTCGTATGCTGCTCACTCAAAAAGCGATTGCTGAAGGCGGTCGTGCAATGATTTATTACGCCGCGCAAATTGCCGACAAAATGGCTGATGCCTTAGTACAGGGTGATACTGCAGCCTATGAAGCACATGATGATCACTTGGGTTTCTACACCCCTATCCTGAAAGGTTTTTTGACTGAATTGGGTTTTGAAGCTGCCAACCACGGTATGCAAGTCTACGGCGGTCATGGTTACATCAAAGAATGGGGCATGGAACAGATTGTTCGTGACTCACGTATCTCTACCCTGTACGAAGGGACCACTGGTGTACAGGCACTTGACTTGATTGGCCGTAAAGTCCTGTTAACCTCTAGAGGTAAAGTGATTCGTGACTACACGGCCGAAATCTTGAAGTTCTGTGGTCAGCATGCGCGTAACAAATACATGCGCCGTTTTGCTTGGGACTTGACCAAGCTTTGCGCACAATGGAATGCTCTCACCGTTCGTATTATGCTGGCGGCACGTAAAGACCGCGACATCGTGTCATCTGCATCTGTCGATTTCTTGATGTTCTCTGGCTATGTAATGATGGCTTATTTCTGGGCGCAACAAGCCGCTGTAGCTTCTGCAAAACTGGCTGCTGGTGAAGGTCAGGAAGTGCCTGAATTCTACAAAGCAAAAATCAAAACAGCAGATTTCTACTTTGAACGCCTGCTGCCACGTACCCAAGGTCATGCCGAAGCAATGGTCAATCCGTCAAAAACCATGACTTCACTGGCACCTGAACACTTTAGCTTTGACTACTAAGCTGTAAAGTTTAAGTCAAAATAAAAGAGCACTTCGGTGCTCTTTTATTTTCAAGCCATATTCCATAAAAGCACTTATATCAAATAATACCCTTGCGGAGAATTTACTGATTGTATGCATATTGCGGTAGCCAGTCCCAAAAATGGGATAGTGCTCATCAGCACAGCTAATGAGCATGACGCAATGGCAAAGAAAAACCCCGGCAGGATGCCGGGGTTTTTCGTATGGGTTGATTAAGCATGACTCCTGTCTTGCCTCACAGTCCTGGTGTTTGAACGTATTATTGTTGTTTTCTGTTCCAGAATATCCTGTTCCTGTATGACTTGATCTAAAGAAAAAAGAACGGCTGTTCCAATCCGCAAAATCCCTAAATCAATGTACGTCAGAGCGTACAAAGCTAAGCGTTTTCCCTATCGAGTAAACTTGATGCCGGTGTTTATTTCCTCCTTGAATATTCTCCTCGGCTCTTCGATTTAAATATTGTTTCATCGGCGGGCAAGTAGCCGTATGCCCGCAGTTCAACGAAGGTAAATATATCTTTTCTGCCCCCCATTCAGTTAATTACCCTTCACCTACAGAAAGTCGCCCCAGTTTAAATCGCTTTTGAGATGTGGACATGGTTGCACAATATGTAGCAAACGTTTCTTTTCACTTGCCTATTGGCATGACTTACTGCGGAACAGGAAACAATGCTGAGCTAGAACCAGCAATCAATAGAAAAACAAGCATCTTGGTTTTAAAAATAAGTAATTGAATAAATTTAATTTATTTAATATCTGGTTTGTTTAACGATTATTTTTATAAAAAAAAATTATAATATATATAAAAAACTTGAATATTTATTTATTTCATGTATGATAGGACTTACGCACTATTATTTATAGATTCTCTGTGGTAGCAGATGATTTTTATCGAGAATAAAGTCATCAATGAAGTTTTTGATCATTGGTCTAAATAATTTCTTCTGCCAACGATATACATTTT
>NZ_VOYP01000018.1:0-63288 GCF_013420235.1 Acinetobacter sp. YH01022
TCAAATGGCGATTCAGCGTTTAATTGGTTTTGGGAAAAAAGAAGAGTTTAAGGAAATTCTGGCAATTTTAAGAAGGCAGATGCCTGATAGGATAAGAGTTCTGTGAAATTTGTCGTGTACAGAGAAATTGTTGCATACTTCTGGGTAATTTTGATTATGATGACCCTATGTTTTAACAAGGTCATAAAAATGCAACTCAAAGCAGGGATTTATCAACACTACAAAGGCAAGTTATATCAGGTTTTTCATGTAGCTACCCATAGTGAAACAGCTGATAAATTGGTGGTATATCAATGTTTGTATGGCGATTATTCAATGTGGGTACGTCCCCTGGAAATGTTTCAGGAAATGGTCATACTCGATAATGGTACAGTTGTTCCACGATTTAAATTAATTCAAGCAACTTCATGAACTAGATTAACGACATTGATAAACGCTAGACTCAACAGAATAACAAGACAGGAATAGCTGTGATGAGCATGAGTGAAACATTCCAAAAGCGAATGCAAGAGTTGCATCAAAGTTTTATTAAATTTGATGCCTTACAAAAAGACCGTATTCAGCGTTATCGAAATATAGAACCGGATTCTGCATTATTTTTAGCCATGCAAGTGCGCATCCAACAATCTAAAAATATTTTGGAGATTGGCACTTCAACAGGTTATTCGACTTTATGGCTGGCGAATGCGGCACAGACTTCACAAGGTCATGTCACTACTTTGGAAATTGATCCGGCACGTAGCCAGCAAGCTCAGCAATATGCCAATGAACTACAATTGAGTGAAGTGATTGATTTCTGGGTAGGGGATGCACAAAGTTTTCTTGAAAAGGCCGAACAGCAATATGACTTTATTTTGTTGGATGCTGAACGGGATGCCTATATGGATTACTGGCAGTATTTGCCGCATATGCTGCATCCTAAAAATGGCGTCATGTTTGTCGACAACGTCATATCACATGCAGCAGAAGTTCAGCAATTTATTGCACTGGTGAAAAGTGATGAACGTTTTATGAGTATGACTTTATCGATTGGCTCAGGTCTGTTGATGCTTTGCTATAAATAAATTTGTATGAATAAAAATATCTGTGAATCAGGGCAGAGCCCTGATCATTCAAGTCATGGAAATGCGAGTAAAATGTAAGTCATATTCTAAATATTTATGTACAAAAGCGGCCTTGTCATGACATCGGAGCATGTTGTTATAAATAAATTCCGGAACTGGATGGTACAGTTCTGCTGAACCATTGTTATAAAAAATTTTAAGATAACGTGATGAAGAACTGTAAGTATAGGAAGTTACAGTAAGTATTGATCCCATAAGCACTCCTTTTTTATATTATGTTTCACAGATTTTGTCTGTCATTTGACGTTAAGCTATAGAGGTTATGCGCTGTAGAGCAGCCTTGTAAAACATTCGTCACAAACCTGTATAAGACTTACATTACAATAAAAATTGACAAAATATAATAGAAATAAATATATTAAATTGATGAATTATAGATAGATACATTTTGTATTGAAAAATAGAGTTGTATACGCTATTCAGCTTTTTATTATTGAAGTAAAAAATATAAATTCTGTTATGTTGACAATATAGGACATACCAAAAGTTAAAGGTATTTGAAAACAGTGTTTTATTCAAAATGTAAAAAACCACGCAAAAGAGCGTGGTTTTTACATCAGTTCAATCTAAATAGAGATTAGATTTTACCTACTAGGTCGATTGAAGGAGCTAGAGTAGCGTCGCCTTCTTTCCATTTAGCTGGGCAAACTTCACCTGGGTGAGCATGAACGTATTGAGCTGCTTTAACTTTACGAAGAAGTTCTTGAGCATCACGGCCAACACCACCAGCGTTGATTTCAACGATCTGGATTTTGCCTTCAGGATCGATAACGAAAGTACCACGGTCAGCAAGACCAGCAGCTTCGATTAATACGTCAAAGTTTTTAGCTAGAGTCCAAGTTGGATCGCCAACCATTACATATTCAATTTTTTTGATTTCTTCTGAAGAATCATGCCAAGCTTTGTGCGTGAAGTGAGTGTCAGTAGAAACTGAATAGATTTCAACGCCTAATTTTTTGAATTCAGCGTAGTTGTCAGCAAGGTCACCCAATTCAGTTGGGCAAACGAAAGTAAAGTCAGCTGGGTAGAAGAATACAACAGACCATTTGCCTTTAAGATCAGCTTCAGTCACTTCAATAAATTGACCGTTTTGGAATGCAGTTGCTTTAAATGGTTTAACTTCAGTATTAATTAAGCTCATCATTGTCTCCATGATTGAGGTTTGTATTTGATTTCCAAAAGGATAGCGAATTTTTTCTTATTGCTGAAACAGTATTTTTACATTATTGAAATCGGAAAAACCGAATTAACTAATATAAAGTCTACAATTCCACCAAATCTGATTTTTTATCTATTCAATCATTTAAAGATGATTATTGAATGACAAAATATCAGTTTTTCAGCTTGCCTAACAACATGAAGGCTTGAGACCTAAAATTCAAGGGTAAATTTTTTTAAATTAAATTTATTTTTGACGCTCGAATCATTTTTAGGCTGAGTAATGGTGATCAGAAGAGGTGTGTGAACATCATTAAAGATGGTGAATAGTGTAACTCTTGTTATATGTGGCGGATTTTAGCGTGGTTGATGATCTATTTTCCATGCTTTTGAATATTCTTTACCTCAAATGCCATGAATAAATATTTGCCTGTCTTTCTCTCTGCGGCGTTACAGCGTAAAATATTCAGTTCAATTTTTTGTTTTGGGATAAATTATCTGTGTTAAGTCATTTAAATGTAGATCAATGGGTCATGGCACGTGACCGTCATCGTTTAAATCGACTACGCAAAGGTAAAGATGCCAACGAAAAACAATATCAAGAATTATTAGAAAAATCGAATCATAAAGTGCGTGAGCGCCTGTCCCGTGTTCCGAACATCAAACTCAATCAAGACCTGCCTGTTACCCAATATAAAGACAAGTTGATTGAAGCGATTCAACAACACCAGGTGATTATTGTGGCAGGGGAAACCGGTTCAGGTAAAACCACGCAATTACCACAAATTGCCATGTTGGCCGGTCGCGGTTTAACCGGAATGATTGGTCATACCCAACCGCGTCGACTGGCTGCGCGTAGCGTATCGCAGCGTATTGCCGAAGAAGTGGGTGAGAAGCTGGGTGAATCCATCGGTTTTAAAATTCGTTTTAACGAACAGGGTTCGCAAGACTCGATAGTTCGTTTGATGACGGACGGTATTTTACTGGCTGAACTGGCCAATGACCGTTACCTCACGAAATACGACACCATTATTATTGATGAAGCGCATGAACGTTCATTGAACATCGACTTCATCATGGGCTATTTAAAGCAGCTTCTACCACGCCGTAAAGATTTAAAAGTCATCATTACTTCCGCAACCTTAGATGTAAACCGTTTTAGTAACTACTTTAACGGAGCACCTGTTTTTGAAGTGGAAGGGCGCAGTTATCCGGTAGAAGTGCGTTATCGTCCAATTTCAGAAATGAGTATTGGCGGTAGTGATGACGACGAGTTTGATGACTTTGAAGAAAACTTGCCGCGTGCAGTGGTACAAGCGGTAGAAGAATGTTTTGCCGATGCACAGCAAAAAGGCCATCCTGAACATGCCGATATTCTGATTTTTGCCAGTACCGAACAGGAAATTCGTGAATTGCAGGAAACCCTGCAAAAGCATGGTCCACGGCATACCGAAATTTTGCCTTTATATGCGCGTTTAGCTATTGCAGAGCAGCAAAAGATTTTCAATCCTGGCGGTGGTGGACGACGTATTATTATCGCCACCAACGTGGCTGAAACGGCCTTAACTGTACCCAATATCCGTTATGTAATCGACAGCGGTTTTGCCCGTATTTCACGTTATAGCTACCGTTCACGGGTGCAGCGTTTACCGATTGAGGCAGTATCACAGGCGGCTGCCAACCAGCGTAAAGGCCGCTGTGGCCGTATTGCGCCTGGTGTTTGTATCCGGCTGTATAGTGAGGAAGATTTCCAAAGCCGTCCTGAATTTACCGAACCAGAGATTAAACGAACCAACCTGGCATCGGTTATTTTACAGATGCAGAGTTTAAATCTGGGTGATCTGGAAAGTTTTGACTTTATTGAGCCACCAGATCATCGCTTGGTTAATGATGGCCGTAAGTTGTTGATTGAACTGGGTGCTTTAAACGAGAAGAAATCAGAACTGACAAAAATCGGTCAGCAAATGGCAAAAATGCCAATCGACCCGCGTCTGGCACGGATGATTTTAGGCGGTGCGCATTTTGGTGTGCTCAATGAAGTCCTGGTTATTGTCGCAGCTTTGGCTGTACAGGATCCACGAGAACGTCCGGCCGATAAACAGATGCAAGCTGACCAGAAGCATGCCTTGTTTAAAGAAGGTGACTCTGACTTTTTGTTCTACATCAAGTTATGGGAAACCTTGCAAGCTAACCGTGCCTCGATGAATGAGAACAAGCGTCGTAATTTTGCACGGCAGCATTTTTTAAGCTGGTTACGTTTACGCGAATGGAAGAAAACCCATGAACAGTTGACGGAATTGGCGCAAGGCTTAAAGCTTTCCTTTAATGATAAAAAAGCCAGTTATGAAAACTTGCACCGTGCCTTATTGACCGGTTTGCTTTCGTTTATTGCCAATAAGACCGATGAACGCAATGTGTTTATGGCCGTTCGTCAGCAAAAAGCCCGTATTTTCCCGGCATCGACTTTGCATAAAACCAATACGCCGTGGGTGATGGCTTTTGAGATGGTGGAAACCTCTCAGGTGTATTTGCGGACTTTGGCCAAGATTGAACCGGAATGGATTCTGCTGGCTGCGCGTGACTTACTGAAACATCATTATTTTGAGCCGCACTGGTCGAAAAAAGCCGGTATCGTCAATGCGTATGACCAGATTTCCCTGTTTGGCCTGATTATTGAGCCAAAGCGTTTGATGAACTATGAGAAAGTCGATCAGGCTGCGGCACACGAAATCTTCCTGCGTGATGCCTTGACTACCGGTAATCTTGGTATTACACCGCCATTCTTAAAGCATAATTTACTTAAGCTGGAAGAAGTGGAACGGGTGGAAGATAAGCTACGTCGTCGTGATCTGGTGGTGGATGAAGAAACCATCTATCAGTTTTATGCCGAGAAAGTACCGCCAGAAGTGGCGAGCCGCCGTAGTTTTGAAGACTGGCGTGCGACGGTTGAGCCGCAAAATCCGCGCTATTTATTTGTCGAAGATGATGTGCTGTGGATGAATGACCGTCCGACTACCCAGCAATTTCCGGATTATTTGCATAATGGTGCTTTGCGTCTGGCAACGAGCTACCGTTTTGATCCCAGCCATGATGAAGATGGAGCGACGGTTAAAATCCCGCTACAGGCCTTGCCACAGGTCGATGAAGGTATCTGGTCATGGGGCATACCCGGCTGGCGTGAGGACTTGATTGAAGCCTTATTGAAATCCTTGCCTAAAGACAAGCGCCGCAATCTGGTGCCGATTCCGGATACTGCACGCAAACTGATGAAAGCAATAGATGCAGTCAATTTGCGTGAACATATTTTCAAGTTTTTGGCCTTTCAACTACGCGGCGAACAAATTAGCGAAAAAGACTTTTCCTTTGAACGGATCGAGCAGTATTTGCTGCCGTTGATTAAAGTGATTGATGAAAAAGGTCGGGTGATTGAAAAAGGTCGTGATCTGCCCGAACTGAAAGCACGTTGCCGTACCGAAACACATAGTCCGGTCAAGCAGCTCAAAGGCGAATTTAAAGTTTTCCCGGAAAATTTCACTTTTGAAGCTTCACAAAAGGTGACCGGTGTTGTCGTAAAGCAATATCAGGCGCTGGTACCGACCAAAGCATTTGCAGAACTAGATGCCAAAGATGAATCTGGTGTGGTGATTCAGACCTTTAATGATCAGGCTGAAGCGATTAAACAGCACCGGGAAGGGATCATTCGTCTGGTCTATATGCAGCTCGGCGATCTGGTACGCCAGCTGAAAAAACAGATTTCCAAACCGCTGGCTTTGGCTTATTCACCTTTGGGCGATAAGGCTCAGCTGGAGCAAATGTTGGTTTATGCCACCCTTCAGATGACAATAAATGAGCTTCCTGTCAATGCTGAAGAGTTTCAAAACTTGCTTTTAAATGTAAAAAAATCTTTCCTAACGCATGGTCAAGTGGCATTATCTATACTGAGCGATATTTATATTCAATGGCAGGATATTCGTCGAAAATTGTTGGTTTTAGACGATTCTATCTTTGGAAAAAATATTGATGATCTTGAGGATCAGCTTGATTTAATGAGTCTTTCCAACTGTGTGTATGTCAAATCTTTTGATATATGGCAGGAGTTTCCACGCTATTTAAAGGCTTTGGTCTTGCGTTTAGAACGCTTGCCAAATAACCTGCAAAGGGATAATTCTGCCATTGAGCAAGTTGACCCATGGATGGAAAAATTGTTTAAGTTTAAAAATGACGCTCGCCTGAAAGATTTGTACTTTATGGTCGAAGAATTTCGTATTTCCCTGTTTTCACAACCAATGAAAACAAAAATGCCGGTTTCTCCAACCCGCCTGCAAAAAGTATGGAATCAATTGGGCATTAATTAACAGAGCGCAAAATTAACGGGAGTTTTACATGGGCATTCGTATTACCGGTACCGGTCTTTATCATCCAGAAGAATCCATTAGCAATGATGAATTGGTTGCAAGTTTAAATGCTTATGTGGAACAGTTTAACCACGACAACGCGGACAAAATTGCAGCGGGTGAGATTGAAGCGCGTCGCGGTTCAGATGCAGAATTTATTGAAAAAGCATCCGGTGTTAAAAGTCGCTATGTTGCTGAAAAGTCAGGTATCCTTGATCCGAAGCGTCTATATCCGCGTTTACGTGAACGTAGCAATGATGAACTTTCCATTCAAGCCGAATGGGGTGTGATTGCTGCTAAACAGGCGATGGAAAATGCCGGGGTTACAGCTGAAGATATCGACGTTGTGATTCTTTCATGTTCAAACATCCAGCGTGCTTATCCGGCTGTTTCAATTGAAATCCAAACCGCTTTGGGCATTCAAGGCTATGCCTATGACATGAACGTTGCCTGTTCTGCTGCAACCTTTGGTTTAAAACAGGCTGCGGATGCAATCAGAAGCGGTGCACGTCGTGTATTATTGGTCAATGTAGAAATTACGTCTGGTCATACTGATTTCCGTTCACGTGACTGCCACTTTATTTTTGGTGATGTAGCGACAGCATCGATTATTGAAGATACGACTACTAAAACTGGTTTTGACATTTTAGATACGCATTTGTTTACGCAATTTTCTAACAATATCCGTAACAACTTCGGTTATTTAAATCGTAGTGAAGATGCAGTTGTAGATGACAAACTGTTCCGTCAGGACGGTCGTAAAGTGTTTAAAGAAGTGTGTCCGCTGGTTGCAAAAATCATTACCAAACAGCTGGAGAAAAATAACATTGCACCAAGCAATGTGAAACGTTTCTGGTTACACCAAGCCAATGCCAGCATGAATGACTTGATCTTGAAATATGTAGTCGGTAAAGATGCTGACCGTGCGCTAGTACCTATTATTCTGGATGAATTTGCCAATACCTCTTCTGCAGGTGTGATCATTGCATTACACCGTACTGCACATGAAGTGAATGATGGTGAATATGGTCTGCTTTGTTCATTCGGTGCGGGTTATTCTGTTGGCTCGGTTCTGGTGCAAAAACACGTTGTAGCATAAGGAATCATCTATTGCAGGTTAAGCATGATGCCAGATGGATTAAATGCCTCAGTGCGTTGTCCAAACTGTATTTCACCCCAACCTTTTTAGGGGCTGAACAGATTGATGCTGCCAAACCTGCAATGTATGTCGGGAATCACACCCTATATGGGATATTTGATTCCCCGATTCTGATTGATTATTTATATAATCATCATCAAGTGGCTGTGGTCAGTGTTGCTGATCATGGCCATTTTTATTTGCCTGGCTGGCGTACCCTGTTTAAGAAATTCGGTGCTGTCGATGGTGAAAAAGCCTATATTCGTGCAGCGATGCAGCAAGGTTATTCGATTCTGGTCTTTCCCGGAGGCGGGCGGGAAGTTTTAAAAAGAAAGGGCGAAGCTTATCAACTGATCTGGAAACAGCGTTATGGTTTTCTAAAACTCGCGCAAGAATTTAACTATGATATTGTCCCTTTTGCGGCTTTAGGCGGCGATGAAGTTTTTGAGCTGGGATTCGATGCCAATCGGATTATTGAAAGCGCGTGGTTTCAAAAATTGTTAAAGTTGCCGCAACTGGATAAATTGTTGCGTCATGGTGATGTCATTCCATCCTTGCCTAAAAGTATCATTCCGAAGCGTCTGCCTTTTTATTTTCAATTTATGCCGCGACAAAGCTTGATGCATATCAAAAATACGGAACAATTAAAAGATTTTCGTGATCAGATTCAGCAGCAAATTTATGCAGGTTTAGACGATTTAAAACGACAACGTGACCACAGAAAAGTTTGACTAGGTTTGGCCTGTATTTCATTTCCACAAGTATAAATGGATGAAGCAGTGATTGGGTTTTAGCAATTGATCAGGCAAATTTGCTTAAATTTTGAACTCAGCATACAGTATCTTTACTAGATTACTATATGATTAACATGATTAAATTCATCTTAGGATGATTATTCAATTTGAGGCGAGTATGGAACAGGATCGTTTAGTACCGCAATATCAAGGGATTGCGAAACAGTTACTCAGAATTTCTAAAAGTCTAAATGACATTCTTCAACATCAGCTCAATATTGTCGGTGGGCTGAATGCACAAAATATGTTTCGTATTGATCAGGAATGGCATACGGTACAAGTGGCCAATGGTCTGTTTCAGTTACAATTTTATGCCCCTGACTCTGCGCAGAAAAGCATTTTGCATGGTGATTTTACTTATCTTGGACAAAAAGCTGAACTACTGGAAGAGTTTATCCTTCATGATCTGTACTTTCTCACCAATGATTTAAAGCCGCAACATTCTTTGTATCTGCGTCAAAAAGCCCAGCAGCTGCGACAGCTCTTGCTTGATCAGCTGTATCTGTGGGTGCATGGTGCGGAACGGGTGCGAGCCTATCTGAAAAATCTTTCATTGCTTGAAGCTGAAATTATTGATCAGCTGATGATTAAAGCCAATATCTATTCTTTTGCTGTTTTGACAGATTATGTGATGAATAAAACCGCATTGCCTGAAACGCTCATCCAGTTTTTACAAGAGATGTGTTCTATTCAAAAGGTGTATGGAGATGAATTTTTACCCTTGCAGCCTTTAATGGAAGCGCTGGATGAGTTTTGTTTTAGCGCTGCGCAGTTTTTACCTGTGGCCATGTACCGCATTATGGCACTTTCATTTGAAGAGCGTTTTAACTTGCATGAGTTAATGGAACATCAGGATGATATCCATTTGCTCTATCGGCATGCCCAGGAACAACCTGCCTTGCTTGGCTTTGTGCGTTTAATGCGGCGTGAACTCTGGCAGCGTGATAATTTACTCTCAAAACATAATTTTCTGCATGGCTCGACTGTGGTCTGGCAAAAGAAAGTTGCAAAATTGCCGTTATTTGATTATCCGCGAGTGGTAAACTGGCTGTTTAAACAGTCTGCCGAGGTTCTGGACTGGCTGAGCCGTAATATTCAGCACAGCAGTGTCCGGGTAGCAGTCACGGCATTCAGTTTTATCGATAGCAGTCAGGTTCACCCCCAGGTCATTCTGGCAACTTTACAGTACTTTCAGCATTGTTCAGCACGCATGTTTATTCATAGCTGTCATTATTTTGCCCTGCAGGAAGCCTGGTTTGAGCATGAATATAATCAGAGTATGATGCTTAAAGGACAGAGCCAGTCTCTGGAAGACCATCGCATTGCTATCAGTCCTTCCATTTTGTATCTGGATGAATGGATGGACTTAATGCGCAATGTCACACAAGGCAATGAGCAAACAGTCAAGAAAATCTATGTGCGTTTAAGTCGAGTGATGCAGGCCTATATGTTATACCTGCACAAAATAACCTGGGGTTTCGGCAATGATTTAATGGCTTATATCCGACCTGAAACCCATCAGAATCGCGAATTTTATAGCGTATTGCAGCACTACAAAATGCGGCAGGATGAGTTCCGGCAGATTTTTTATCTGCGTGGTCGAAATATCCGGGTGTCGGTGTTCGACTCCTATGTGCGAGATTATCTGGTTGAATTTTTTAAGGATAATAAGCCTGTAGCGAAAAATACCAGCTGGATCTGGTTTTATCATCAGGCCACGGATTGGCATAATCACATCCAGAAGCGGGAAATTATCAGCCAGCTCAGGAAAAATCATGCGGTGTCGGTCTGGCAAGCTGTGATGCCGGAAAAATTCATGCACTTTTCCAGCTGGAGCTTTGAAGAATTGACAGATCTGGACCGTCTTATTGAAGAGTCGCAGAGATGTCAGAATTGTCTGGCGGCAAGCTATGCACAGCGGATTATGGAAAGAGAGTATGTGGCTTTTCATATGGTTTCGCAAACCGGCAAGCTGCATATGACCTTAGGCTGCTACCTGCGCGAAGGTCAGCTGATCTATGACCAGCTGGAATATCCGCATAATAAAAAAACCGAATATCTTTTTGTCAATATCGCGCTGCAATTTATCTCCTGGTTAAACCAGCAGTTTGCGCCGTTTAAGTGACAGTGGCTGTCGCTAAACTTTTTTCTGGGCTTAACTTTTAGGGAAAAAATCGGTAGGCTATAGCCGTTAATTTACGGTTATAGGTCTTATGAAACAAGAAACTGCACTCAAGCTTTTGAAAGCGGGCGAAAATGTCTTTTTAACAGGTTCGGCTGGTGCAGGGAAAACCTATACACTCAATCAGTACATCAATTATTTAAAAGCCCGTAAGGTACCTGTGGCGATTACGGCATCAACTGGAATTGCTGCAACGCATATGAATGGCATGACCATTCATACTTGGGCGGGAATCGGCATCAAGGATTTTTTATCCGATGCTGACCTGAAAAACATGAAAGAGCGCAAGTACCTTAAAGAGCATTTAGAAAATGCCCAGGTACTGATTATTGATGAAATTTCCATGCTGCATGCCAAGCAGCTGAATCTGGTCAATCAGGTTTTAAAATATTTTAAAGAAAGCGATGAAGCCTTTGGCGGGATTCAGGTCATCGTTGCTGGCGATTTTTTCCAGTTGCCACCGGTAGGTAAGAATGAAGAACGTAACCGGGATAAATTCTGTTTTATGTCGGATGCATGGGTGGAAGCCAAATTTCGGGTCTGTTATCTGACCGAGCAGCACCGTCAGGGTAATGACTATTTAAATGATATTTTAAATGCCATTCGCAACCAGAGTATAAGTGCCGAACATCTTCAGGCTTTGGAGCAGACCCGCCAGCAGAATGTGGGAGAAACCTTTACCCGTTTATATACCCACAATATGGATGTGGATAGCATCAACTTTAAGCATCTCAATGCTATTGATGCCGAAAGCAAGCAGTTTGACGCCATCTGTGATGGCAATGACAAGCTGATTGAAACTTTAAAATCTTCCGTTCGTGCACCGGAAAATTTGACCTTAAAGAAAAATGCCAAAGTCATGTTTGTCAAAAACAACTTTGATATGGGCTATATCAACGGTAGTCTGGGTGAGGTCATTGGCTTTGAAGAAGATGATGAATATGGCATTTTGCCAAAAGTAAAATTAACCGATGGTACGGTACTGCTGGTGGAACCTGAAACCTGGTCAGTCGATAACGATGCCGGTAAAACTATTGCCAGTTTTCAGCAGATTCCATTACGTCTGGCTTGGGCCATTACTATTCATAAGTCACAAGGCATGACGCTGGAAGCAGCCGAGATTAATCTGGCCCATACCTTTGAGAAAGGTCAGGGTTATGTGGCGTTGTCGCGTTTAAAAGCATTAAGTGGCTTAAAGCTGCTGGGTATGAATGAACAGGCTTTGGAATTGGACAGTCTGGCCATCAAGGCTGATCGCCGTTTTCAGGAGCTGTCGGAAGAAGCGGAAAATCACTTCCAACTGATTGATTTAACACCGCAGCATAAAGCGTTTATCCGTCACTGCGGTGGCACCTTGAATGAAGCTGAAATTCAGCGTAACGAGAAGAAAATTGCCAAAAGTGGCGGCAAAACCAATTATGCGACAGCCACGCTGGATGAAACTCGTGAATTGTTTGAAGAGGGTTATGAAATTCAGGATATTGCCGTTGAGCGTGGCTTGACTCCTGCGACCATTATCAATCATTTGGCGAAATTACATAAAGAGCAGGGCTTGGACATTTCCGTGGCTCATCCGGGGGATGAAGTGGTGGAACAGGTGCGTAAAATTTATAAACGCTTGATGAAACGTCAAAGTCCTGAAAACTTTAGTGAGGATGGTGCAATTAAGCTGCGTCCGATTGTAGAAGCGACCAGTCCACGTATGGGCTATGACCAAGTACGTTTAGCTTTGCTTTTTGTTGAATAAATTGAAGTAAAGTAAAATGAATGCGTGATGAGGGCTTCTTGGCTTGTCACGCATTACATCTTTTCCAACTTGGGTTAAACTACAGCCTTTAAATTACAATATGTACGGCTATGGCATTTAGCACGTGGTATACACTAAGAAGATTCGTTTATAACAACTTACATAATGAAGACTACGAAACCAGGTTTAGTCGGACGATTAACTATTTTTTAATTTTACTGATCCTGGGCAATGCGGCAGCCATATTATTGGAGTCGGTAAATTATGTGTATCAATCCTATGCGGCATTTTTCGATTTTTTCGAATATTTTTCTATCTCCATTTTTTCGCTTGAATATTTACTCCGTTTTTGGTCAGTTGCCGAAGAAAATCCATTTTACAGTGCCTGGAAGAATCGCCTGAACTGGGTCAAAAGTGGTGCAGCAATCATTGATTTATTTGCCATCTTGCCGGCTTATATTAATTTCTGGGTGCCGATTGATTTACGCTTCCTGAGAATTTTACGGCTCATGCGACTGTTAAAATTGACACGTTATTTTGTCTCCCTACAAATTCTATTGCGCGTGATTGAACGTGAAAAAGGGTCTTTTCAGGCGGTTCTCTTTATTTTAAGCATCATGATTGTGATGGCTGCCGCCTGTATTTACGTGGTCGAAAGTAAAGCTCAACCTGAGGTGTTTACTTCAATTCCAGCATCGATGTGGTGGGCGGTAGTAACGCTGACCACTGTGGGTTATGGAGATGTGACGCCGATTACTCCTTTGGGGCGTTTTTTGGGCGCAATTATTACCATTTTGGGTGTAGGGCTGGCCGCTTTACCGGCAGGTATCTTGGCAACTGGCCTGACCTATGAACTGGAGCAGCGTAAGCAGAATCTGGAATTAAAATTTAGAGAGTTATTGCAAAGTTCTGAAATTGATCTATTCAATGATCAGGAAAAAATAGAAAGTATGCGTAAAGAGGTGGGACTCACTTCAGAGCAAACGCGCAATATTATTTTCCAGTTGCTGCGTGAACAGCGGGAAGAAGCATTGAAGCAAGAACGCGAGCAATATGCCTATTGCCCACATTGCGGAAAAAAATTACCAGATTAAGCATATAACCATGCCTAAACTTTTCCATGAAATTGAAAATGAAGCTTGGGTGAATGATGAGTGATTTATTGGGGTAGGTTGCAGGTTTCAGGTGTCTATGCCAGATTTAAAGGTGGATGTTAAGCGTAGCAGTTCATGGAGTTGACTAAAAGGGAGCTTCGCAAAAAATCATCACTTTGAGTTAGAAAAATAATTTGTTATGTTATTTGTGAATAACAATAATCTGTATCAGTTTTAAAGTTGAAAAAATAGGATGATTTTTTGACTGACGAAAAAGAATAAAAATGAAAAGGGAAAATATATGCGACAGTATCAGCGAGCGGCTTTGGCTTTGGTGGTGGCCAAGCTGGAATTCGGCAATCATAAGTTAAATATTTATGACTATGAACTCAGCAGCTATCCTCAAATCAGCGGTAATGTAAATACGCATGAAGCTAAACTTTATGATTATCAGCGATCAGCCGTTTTTGAGGGGCGAAACACCGGCCGGGAATTTAACCTGTATGATTATGGACATAGTGAATTTATCAGTTTAAAAAAGAAAGGCATAAAAAAATACGAAGGTTATCATTATGGCAACTCAAGTTACTACGAAATTACCATTTCTGGCTCGACCATAACGCTGTATGATTTTAGTACAGGACAATATTATAATTTTAGTTAGTTCATCCTGAATTGGATGCTAAAAATAGCTCCGATAAAAGAGCTATTTTTATTGTGCGATCTGGATTATGCGGCTTGCAGCTCTTTACGTACTTCTTTGGCCATTTTCACTAGCGTTGCCAGTGCTATTTTCGTCTCAGCCCAACCACGTGTTTTTAAGCCGCAGTCCGGATTGACCCATAAACGTTCAGCAGGGATGGTTTTTAATGCACCATCAATCACGGTACGCATGTTGTCACTGGTAGGGGTACGTGGACTGTGAATGTCATACACACCTGGACCAACTGCATTGGGATAACCTTGCTCGTGGAACACGTCTAACAGCTGTAAACCTGAACGGGAAGTTTCAATCGTGATGACATCTGCATCCATCGCTGTGATTTGTGGCAGGCAGTCTTTAAAGTCTGAATAACACATGTGGGTATGAATTTGCGTATCCACACGTGCGCTGCTTGAACAGTGTTTGAACGATTTTACCGCCCAATCCCAGTATTCAGCCTGATCGGCTTTACGCAGGGGTAAACCTTCACGGAATGCCGCTTCATCAATCTGGATAATTTCGACACCAGCATCTTGCAGATCAGAGACTTCCTGACGGATTGCTTCAGCCAGCTGTAAACATACTTCACGACGAGTCCGATGCGCAGGAGGGAATGACCAGTTTAGAATAGTAACCGGGCCGGTCAACATGCCTTTGACAATCTTGTCAGATAAGGTATTGGCATACTCAATCCATTTCACTGTCATGGCATTTGGACGAGTGATATCCCCCACGATGATTGGCGGGCGAACACAGCGACTACCGTAAGACTGAACCCAACCAAACTTGGATAACCAGAAGCCGTCCAGCAGACCTGCAAAGTATTCAACCATGTCGGTACGTTCGGCTTCACCATGTACCAGAACATCTAGACCAAGTTCTTCTTGCTGTTGAATCGCATATGCGATTTCTTTTTTCATTGCTGCTTCATAGGCATCGTTGGTCAAATTTCCGTTATTCCAGGCTGCACGTGCTGCACGAATTTCAGCAGTTTGTGGGAATGAACCGATGGTCGTGGTCGGGATCAAAGGCAACTTCAGCTTTTCTTGTTGGGCCTTGAAACGAATTTCAAACGGTGCTTGGCGAGATTGGGCCACTAAATCAAATGGTGCATCCACAGCTTTAGAAAGTTTTTCATTTGCATAAATGTGACCGTTTGCTAAGGCGACAAGCTCCTCTAGTTTTTGGCGGGCAAAAGCAAGTTTGCCGTCTACTTCAGCAGGAATAGTTTCAGAACGCAGATCAACCGGCACGTGCAGCAATGAACAGCCCGTAGCAAGCCATAAACGCTCACCTAAAGATTTTTGTGCTGTTTGAACAATATCATTCAGGGCCACTAGGTCACTTGCCCAAACACTACGACCGTTGATTAAGCCCAAAGACAAGATTTTGTGTGTGGGTAATTGGTCAATGACTTTTTTCCAGAAAAACTCACCCACTTTTTCACGGGTAATGTCAATGTGTAAGCCTGCAACTGGAAGATTGACAGCAAGATTTAAATTGGTACCTAGAGTTTCAAAATAACTTGCCACAATCAATTTTAAACAATCATGACGTTGTAACAGATGATAAACCTGTTCAAATGCAGCTTGCCATTCTGGTGCAAGATCAAGTACTAAAGCCGGTTCATCGACCTGTACATATTCTACGCCGCGTGCTTCGAGTTCATCGAATAATGCTGCGTAAATTGGCAGCAATGCATCTACAAATTTTAAATTTGCCTGATCTGCGCTTATGTCAGCATGATCATTTCCACATTCACAGGCATGTTTTTCAGCTTCTGCTGTATTTGCATCGACAATACGGGATAAATACAGAAAGCTGACTAAACCAGGGAGTACCACTTTAAGCGGTTGATTCAATGCCTTGGCGCGATCGACTTGCGCCAGTAAATCAGAAAAATCAGCTTTAAACTGTTGTGCTGAATTTAATTCAGGTACTAAGTAGTGGTAGTTGGTGTCAAACCATTTGGTCATTTCTAGTGCAGCAACATCGGTGCAGTGGGGTGCACGACCCCGTGCCAAATAGAACTGTTGATCAACTTGATTTAGCTTTTCAGCTTCTTTAAAGCGGGCTGGAATTATCCCTAAACGCACGGCATGGGTTAAAATACTGTCATAAAATACAAAGTCACCCACAGTCACCAAAGATAAGCCGGCATCTATTTGTGCTTGCCAGTTACTTGCTTCTAGCGCTTGGGCTTTTGCTAAAAATTCTGCTTGAGTTATTTCACCTTTCCAATAGCTTTCTTCTGCAAATTTAAGTTGACGTTTTGCACCAATGCGTGGGTAGCCCAAAATATGTGTAGTTAAAGTCATGATATTTCCAGGGAGATAGATGATCTCATTTTGTTGCAAATATCATCGAACAAAAATAAAGATGAATAAAACTAATTATTTTCATGTTAAAATTATTTTTATTCATTATATGGTTTTTTGCTTTTGGGCTTCACGTACAAGGCCTCAAAAATTATGCTCTGTTGGAATGACTATTAATATGCTAGAAATTCGCCATTTAAAAACACTGACTGCTCTGCGTGAACATGGTTCACTGGTGGCTGCTGCCAATGACCTGTGTTTAACACCGTCGGCCATTTCACATCAGTTAAAAGAACTTGATCACTGGTATGGGGTAGAGGTAGTCAATCGCCGCAGCCGACCGGTCACTTTCTCTAATGTAGGGCAGCGTTTGCTCAAACTGGCAGATGATGTACTGCCACAAATCCAGATTACCCAGACAGATATTACCCGTATTGTGCATGGCCAGACTGGGCGTATTATTTTCTCCTCTGAATGTCATAGCTGTTTTGACTGGTTAATGCCACTGCTCAACCAGTATCGCCACTTATATCCAGATGTAGATCTGGATTTTGCTTCTGGCTTTGAAGCCAATCCGCATGAACTGCTGCAAAATGCCGAATTTGACCTGTTAATTACGGCAGATCCGATTGCCTTAAAAGGCATCGAATATTTTCCGATTTTTGAATATGAATCACGTCTGGTCTTGTCGAACACTCATCCACTGGTTCGTGCAGAACGTATTACCGTGCAGGAATTGGCAGAGGAAACCCTGATTACTTATCCGGTAGATAAGCACCGTCTGGATATCATGGCGAAACTGTTTATTCCTGCCAATATTCAACCCAAACAGATCCGGACCACGGATTTAACCCAAATGCTGATTCAACTGGTGGCCAGTGGACGAGGTATTGCTGCACTTCCAGACTGGGTGGTGAATGAATATGAACAAAAGGGATGGGTGACTTCGCGCCGTTTGGATTGCGTTTCTGCGAGTGGTTTGCGCCGGACCTTGTATGCGGGTTATCGAACTGAAGAAAAAGAAAAAAGCTATTTTGAAGGTTTTTTAAAGCAACTGGCTAAATTTTCGCAAAAGCGTAATCCGTATTATTCTGCTTAAAAAATCGTGCTTGAATCCTATATAGAATCAAAGCTTTATAGGGAATTTTTTCATGATCCGAGTCAATGCTAGATTGATTGTTGCAAGCTCTTAGCTTATTCAAATCAACGATAAATAATCGTTTTTATTCTTGCTAGTCTAACGCTGGAATTGCCGAAGGAGAAGGTTGTGAGTGCCGTGCGTTGGCTCAGCAGAGATTTATGGATTATTGCAGCAGGATTTGTCGCTGCCATGCATGTAGGCAAGTTGCCACCCGCGGTTCCTGTACTTCAAGCCGAGTTAGGCATCAGCTTGGTGCAAGCCGGTTTTTTATTGTCTCTGGTACAGGTTGCCGGTATGTGCATGGCACTCGTGCTGGGTAGTTATACCGCTAAAATTGGCTTAAAACGCTGTGTACTATTGGGCTTGAGTTTACTCGCATTCGCCAGTTTTACTGGTGGTTTTGTGCAGGAATTCCCGGCATTGCTGGCACTGCGTGTGGTTGAAGGTTTCGGATTTTTACTGATTACCTTAAGTGGGCCTGCTTTTATCCGCCAACTGGTTCCGCTCGAGCAGTTACAAGCCAAGATGGGGCTATGGAGCGCCTATATGGGAGGCGGAATGGGAATAGGCTTACTGTGTACGCCATTCCTGATCAATAGTATGGGCTGGCAAGGGGTTTGGATATGTTTCGGGATATTATCACTGGCTTTTGCAGCTGTGATTTACAGGGTTATTCCCGCAGTGCAGACCCATACCCAGTCGGTTGCAATATTTGATTTAATTAAACTGACTTTAAAACATCCTCCAGCCTGGATTCTGGCCGCTATTTTTGGTGTATATGCCGGACAATGGTTGAGTCTGGTGGGATTTTTGCCCAGCATTTATCAGCAATATCATATTCCTTTAGCCGTGGCAGGAGCCTTAACGGCAATCGTGGCGATTGCCAATGCTGTTGGCACCTTTGTGTGTGGCTTACTGTTACAGCGTGGTTTGCGGCCTCAAACTTTAGTCCAAACTGGTTTTGCCACCTTAATGGTCTGTGCCCTGAGTTTTTATCTGTTACGCGAATTCTTGCCCTTTATTCTGCAATTTATATTGGTTTTGAGCTTTTCATTATTTGGCGGTTTGGTCGCAGCGGTCGTGTTTTCTCAAGTATTAAATTTTTCCGCAAAGCCGATTGCCATTACCACTACAATAGGATTAGTCTTGCAATTTTCCGCCACATCACAATTTCTGTTGCCGCCTTTGATTGCCTCAATTGTACTGGCCACAGGTGGATGGTTTTGGGTGGGAATTTTAATGGCAAGCATGTCCCTGATTGGCATGCTTTTAACCAGAATTTTATTTCGAAAAGCTGCATAAATTGTGCAGATCAAGCCTGTCAAACATCCGTTGTCAGGCTTAAGAATAAAAAATCAAGAATGGCCAATAAACAGGGTTAATATCCCTGCTGCAATTAAAGGGCCGACAGGAACGCCGCGCAATACTGCCACACCTGCGACCGTACCAATCAGCAAGCCTGCAACCACGTCAGGCTGATTGCTCATCAGTTTGACTCCGCGTCCACCCAGCCATGCGACCAGTACGCCAATGGCGATGGCAAGTAATGATTTAAAGCTTAAAAAGGATTTTAAAATAGCATCGCCGGGAATTTTGCCGCTGGCAATCGGCGCAAGCACGCCAATAGTTAAAATAATGATGCCAATATTTAAACCATGTTGTTGCAGATAAGGAAAATATTCACTCAGCGGGGTAATGCGAAAAACAATCAATACACCTGCAGCAATCGTCACGGCACTATTATGGCTAAAGATACCACAGGCCAATAAAACCAGCAGGACAATCAGGTTTAAATCTAGATGGGACATTATTTAAAGGGAGAAATTTATAAATCATTGCTATTGTATAAGGTTTTGATGGAAGATTTGCCCGAAAAAGCAGGAACAATAAAAATACCCCTCATTTCAGTATAGAATGCGCATTCCGTGAGAGTAAAAGGTTAGGTCTATGTTGTTGGAAAAGATGTTGCAATCCCAGGGTTTTGGTTCGCGTAAACATTGCCAGCAGCTCATTAAAAACGGAGCAATTGCCATTCAAGGGGAAGTCCTCAGCAATCCAAAACATAAACTGGATTTGAATAATTTAACATTTACGGTCTATGGCGAAACTTTTGCTTATCGGGAAAAGGTGTATATCGCCTTAAACAAGCCGCAAGGTTATGAGTGTTCCCATCAGGCCACCCATCATTTTAGCGTATTCGATTTATTTGATGATGTATTGATGAATCGCGGTTTGCAATGTGTGGGACGTTTAGATCAGGATACCAGTGGACTGTTGTTATTGACTGATGATGGACAATTTCTACAGGCCTTAACCCATCCAAAAAAACATGTGGCCAAAGTTTACCGTATGCAAACCGCTGATGCTGTAACAGCAGAGCAAATTCAGCAGTTAGAGCAGGGGGTGGAATTACGCAATGAATCGGGTGTTTTCGCCGCGACTGATATCATTCTACTGGCTGAACATGAATTGCAGCTGACTATTCATCAGGGCGTTTATCATCAGGTCAAACGCATGCTGGCCGCAGTGGGGAATAAAGTAGAGCGATTGCATCGTCAGCAGATTGGCGCTTTGGAGTTAACAGATTTACAAGAAGGGCATTGGATCTATTTAAGCCCCGAACAGGTGGAATTAGCCAAGACAAGAATGACAGCTTAATTGTTATTTCAGGAAACAATGATAGGTTTGGAATTCATCATCTTTGACAAAACCCATTTTTTGATAAAGCTGATGGGATTGATAATTATTCTTTTGCGTCTGTAGGCTGATACGTTGAGCGTTTTCATGACGTGCAAATAAAATCGCAGTATCGATGAGCTGTTTGGCTGAACCCTGACGACGAAAAGTCGGGGTGACGTAAACATCATCCAGAATGTAATAGGTGCTACAGGCGACTGATGAAAAGCCGAGATATAACAAAATAAAACCGGTAAAAATATCATCTTTTACATGAATGAAAATGATGCTTTCCTGATTTTGAAATCGCTGCTTTAAAAATTGATAAGATACATCCAGATTAGAAGAAGCACCATAAAATTGACGGTATTCATCGAATAAAACAGCAAGGGGGTGTAAATCTTCTAAAGAGGCGCGTCGTACGATCATGCGATACTCCATGCTTTTTTATAGTCTTTGCATGAAGCATACCTAAGTTTTTATGAGAATTTTTCTAAATTTTGTTTGTAAATGCGACAGTGTTAAGTTTTGTCACTTTCACCCAAAATGGCATTCAGTTCTTCAAAAAGGTCAAGATGGTCGTCATCCAGATCGAAGTCCTGATCATGAGAAACAGCCTGTTCTGTAGAGCTGTTTGAAGGGTTTTGTTGTTGCTTTAATTTTCGGATTTTTTGCAGTTGATCAAGGTTAATATTCTGATTTTCAATAGAAAATGGAATAGATTTTGTTAAAACAACTTGTTTGAAAAATAGTCGGACTGCTTGTGCTGGCGTAATGCCCAATTGTTTAAATACTGCAAAAGCATGCTTTTTTTCTTGGGAATCCAGTCGTATTTGATAAACTTCGGTTTTTCTCATGATTTTTTAAATACGTCTAATTACTTAACTTTTCAGCATTTATTTTAATCAAATTGAATGTAATTTCAATATTCATACGTTCGATTTACCAAAATATTTTGTAATGACAAAGATATTACAACGTTAGGTCAAAATGGGATGAAAAAGTCATGTTCTGTCCACTCAGGGGATCAATAAATGCAATATGTTTGGCTAACAGTTGCAGTGGTGCAGAAAAATCATCTTCTCTTTTATGTTGTACTGTTGGATAAAAGGGATCGTTTTTAATGGCAATGCCTAAACTACTTAAGTGCAGCCGCAGTTGGTGTTGCTTGCCGGTGGTTGGTCTTAGCTCATATTTTCCCCATGCTCTATCATGTTCGATCAGATCAATCTCTGTTTCACTATTTATTTTGCCTTCAACCACTTGCATGGTATAGAAGGGTTCACCTTTTTCCATACGATAACGTGTATAACATGGAAATGTTAAAGTGGCATGAAACGGTGCAATAGCGTGATAGGTTTTTTTTACCTCACGTTTGGCGAACATCTCCTGATAGATTGCACGGCTGGCAACCTGTTTGGAGAATAAAACCACACCGGCAGTTTCGCGATCTAAACGATGAATCGGGGTTAGAAATTCATTGCCGGTCTGTTTTTTTAATCGTACCAGCAGGGTTTCCTGTACGTATTGCCCCGTCGGACTGATGGTTAAAAAATGTGGTTTATCGATGACCAGCAAATGTTTGTTTTCAAATAAAACTTTATGTTCAAAAGGAACAGGTATTTCATGGGCTAAAAAACGGTAATAGAACACATGACTATTTTCATTATAAGGTGCATCAACCGTTAAGATATCGCCTGCAGCATCATAAATTAAAGCGTCAGTAAAACGTTGTTGCCATTCAGCAGGCTTGATATGCGGAAATTGCTGACAAAGATATTGATATACACTGTTCGGTGCAGGAGAGGTTTTAGGAAGAAAAACTTTACTTGCGCTAACACCATCAATCATGGGCGGAAGAAATTCAGTACTGGTCATGTGATTTGTCGTAGATCAATCTGCTGTGCATAAAATCACTGCTATTTACAATGAAATGCAGGAAAAGTTCCATATTTGGAAGTGTGAACATGGGCAATAAAGCGGTGCGATGCTATCATAATTGTTCTTTTGAATCTTGTCGTGAGTAATATGCAGTATTCATTTAATTTGGCTTTAAACAATGAAGACGATACCCAAAATTTAGTACAGGTTTTGGCGCAGCATTTTACAACGGGTGTAATTTATTTAATTGGTGATTTAGGTGCGGGAAAAACCACACTGACCCGCTATTTTTTGCAAAGTTTAGGCCATCAAGGTGCGGTAAAAAGCCCCACTTATACCTTGGTGGAACCGTATAATATTCATGGAAAAGACATCTTCCATTTCGATTTATACCGTTTAAATGACCCTTATGAACTGGAGCTGATGGGCATTCGTGACTATTTGGAAACGCCGAATGCGCTATTTTTATTTGAATGGCCATCCAAAGGTGGCGATGAAATTCCACAGCCTGACCTGATTATCAATATTGAAAAGTCTGAAGATGAACTGACGCGTACTGCGAGTTTAAGTTTCTCGTCTGCAGCATTAAACCAAGCATTAGAGAGCCATTTTAACAATGCGTGATAATTTGAGCGAACGTCGTATTCATACCCTTAATCCTGCACTGGCGAACCAGATTGCAGCAGGTGAGGTGATTGAACGTCCAGCATCGGTGGTCAAAGAATTATTAGAAAATTCAATTGATGCGGGTGCGACGGAGCTTATTATTCGGGTTGAGCAAGGCGGCAGTACCCTGATTGAAATCATTGACAATGGTCATGGGGTTCATCCTGACGATTTGGCTTTGGCCGTCATGCGGCACGCCACCAGTAAAATCCAGACAGCAGAGGATTTACATGCCATTGTCAGCTTGGGTTTTCGTGGTGAAGCTTTGGCATCGATTGCTGCGGTGTCACGCCTGACCCTGATTAGCAGTCAAAATGATGAAGGCATCGGTTATCAGGTGGAAGTGAACGGCACAGCTTTTGATCATCAGGAAATTCAGGCGGTTGCAGCACAAAAAGGCACCCATATTCGGGTGCAGGATTTATTTTTTAATGTGCCCGCACGTCGAAAATTCTTAAAAAAACAGGCGACGGAATTTGGTCATATTGAAGAAATCGTGCGCCGTCTGGCATTGACCCATTTCGATATCCGTTTTGTATTGGAGCATAACAACACTATTCGTCTCAATTTACCGGTTGCAGATAGCGGTGAGCTGCGTTTTCAGCGTGTGCAGCAGCTCTTGGGCCGACAATTTACCGAAAATGCGTACTGGATTGATGCTGACAGTATCAATATGCGCTTGTCTGGCTGGTTAGGGCATCCCTCAGATGCGCGTGCTCAGGCCGATTTGCAATATGTGTATGTGAATGGCCGGATTGTCAAAGACAAGACCATCTCGCATGCCTTGCGTATGGCTTATGATGGCATTCTGCACGGTCATCAGCATCCTGCCTATTTGCTGTTTTTGGAAGTCGATCCTGAAAATATCGATGTCAATGTGCATCCCACCAAACATGAAATCCGCTTTTTAAATCAGCGTGAAGTACATGAGTTTGTACGTCATTTTGCTAAAGAAAAGTTGTCTCAATTTCAAACGGCCACAGCTGAACTGGCTTCGGCCATGAAGAGGGATGAGGCAGGTCAGCTTGCTGCTGTGCAGCCGCAACCACGTTATCAGGAACAGTTTCAACTGCATAAGGCGGTAGATGCGTATACGCCACAACCGGAAGCGCAAATTTCTACCGATGTGCTGAGTGATTTTAATGCCAGCAGTCCGCAAACGGTGCATTATGCCTCATCTCATGTCGCAAATAGCTATTCAGGTTCACAACAGCTGAATAATGCCTTAAAAAGCTATCTGGCACCGTTACGCGAAGAAACGGATATTCCATCTTCTCAAATCAATAGCCTAAATAGTCATCATATTGAAAAGCCGCAATCGAACTACGTGGATGAACATCCGCTGGGTATCGCCATTGCACAGTTACATGGTATTTATATTCTGGCGCAAAACAGCGAAGGCCTGATTATTGTTGATATGCATGCAGCGCATGAACGCATTGTGTTGCAGCAAATGAAAGCCGCATGGGATAAGCCTGAATTCTGGACATCACAACAACTGCTGATTCCTAAAGTGATCAGCATCAGTCGTATGCAGGCGATGCGGGTGGATGAGTTAAAAAGCCAGTTGGCACGACTGGGTCTGGAAATTGACCAATATGGCGATGAACAGGTGATTGTGCGTGGTGTTCCCGCCATTTTGCACAAGGCTGATTTTGCAGCCTTAGTCCTTGAATTGCTGAATGATCTCGATCCCAATGATGAAGCACAGGGATTGTTGCAAAAGCGTGACCAGATTCTAGCAGGTATGGCCTGTCATGGAGCAGTACGTGCGCATCGTATTTTAAGTCTTTCTGAAATGAATGCTTTACTGCGCCAGATGGAACAAACCGAATTTGTCAGTCAGTGTAACCATGGACGCCCCACCTGGCGTGCATTTCCACTTTCACAATTAGATAAACTTTTTGCTCGAGGAGAGTAGTTGTACATGTCGAATCAATTGCCGGTCATCAATTTAATGGGACCAACTGCAAGTGGTAAAACCGCTTTGGCATGTGAACTTTATGAGCAGGGTCATTTCGAGCTGATCTCCGTCGACTCTGCGCTGGTTTATCAGGACATGGACATTGGTACCGCGAAGCCGACGAAGGAGGAGCAGGCACGTTATCCGCATCATCTCATCGATATTATTACCCCTTTGGAAGTCTATTCGGCAGCCCAGTTTGTCGAAGATGCCTGCGAGTTAATTGATGATATCCATGCACGCGGTAAAACCCCGATTTTAGTTGGGGGTACCATGCTGTATTTCAAGGCTTTATTGGAAGGATTGTCGAGTAATTTGCCGAGTGCGGATTACGCCGTACGGGCTGAAATTGAGTCCAAGGCGGAGCGTGAAGGCTGGGAGTCGGTCTATCAGGAATTATGTAAGGTCGATGCTTTGGCGGGTCAGAAATTTAAGGTCAGTGATAAACAACGCATTATTCGTGCTTTGGAGGTATTTAGACTGACCGGACAGCCAATTACAAAACTACAAGCTGAACAACCCAAAAATATACCATATCGCTACACATTTCATAATCATGCTTTATTGCCTGATCGTGTAGAATTACACAAGCGTATCGAACAACGTTTAAAAACTATGTGGGATATTGGATTTTTACATGAAGTAGAAGGTTTGATTGAAAAATACGATTTAAATGATAATTTACCCTCCATGCGCTCAGTTGGTTATCGACAAGCTCTAGAATTTATACAAAAAAGTGATCTAAGTGTCGAAAAACGACGAGAAATGGAGGATAAGTCTTTATTTGCAACACGACAACTGGCAAAACGTCAATATACTTGGTTGAGATCTTTGCAAGAATCGCATAATTTTAAAACATATTTGACGGTCCAGCAGGCTCAAGAAGACTTGCGAAAGTGTTACGGATAAAGCAAAATTTAATAACTATCTTTTTTATAATTTTTATTGAGAAATAAAGATAGTTTTTTGCGCTGATTTTTAATTTTTTGGAGTTATAACATGTCTAAAGGTCAAACTTTACAAGATCCGTTCTTAAATTCTCTCCGTAAGGAACGTATTCCTGTTTCTATCTTCCTTGTGAATGGTATTAAATTACAAGGTCATATTGAATCATTTGACCAATATGTAGTTTTGTTAAAAAATACTGTAAGCCAAATGGTTTACAAACATGCGATTTCTACAGTTGTTCCTGCACGTAATCCACGTCCTGCTGGTGCTCCTGCTGGTGCTCAAGGTGCTGGCGGTTTTGGTGGTGGTCAGCCTCAAGGTGGCTTCGGTGGTCAAGGTGGCTTCGGTGGTCAAGGTGGCTTCGGTGGTCAAGGTGGCTTCGGTGGTAATCAAGGTGGTTTCGGTGGCCAAGGTGGTTTCGGTAGCCAAGGTGGTTTCGGTGGCCAAGGTGGTTTTGGTAGCCAAGGTGGTTTCGGTGGTCAAGGCGGCTTCGGTGGTCAAGCAAACCCAGGTTTTGAAGGCGAAACAAAATTTGAAGATTCTCAAGACGATGAAAATAATCGTTAATTGTTAATTCTTAAAAGCCTCTCTTTATGAGAGGCTTTTTTATTTTGAAGCAAATGAATGGACTAAAGATTGTAGACAATTTATCTATGCTTGCTCAATTTGGGCATAAATTTATATATGAAATATCAATAAACCTTAATTAGTTTTCTTGTGGGTAATAAAAAACCAGTTGCTTAAACAACTGGTTTTTGGGCTCAAATCAATTGAGGATTATTTATTTTTTTTACGGTCCAGATTTGGGTCTTTGACTTCTACAAAGGCATTACTACGAATTTCACGTAACCAGCTATCCAGTTCAGCATCGAATTGACGTTCACCCAGAATTTGACGTGCCATGCGTTGTTGATATTCACGTGTCATATCTTGTTGGCGCATATCTGTAACCTGAAGAATGTGCCAGCCAAATTGAGTCTGGAAGGGTGCACTGATCTGACCGACAGCCGTGTTTTTCATTTGCACCTCAAATTCAGGTACCATAACGCCCGGGTTCACCCAGCCTAAGCTGCCGCCATCACGTGCAGAACCCGGATCATTGGAAAAAGTTGATGCCAATACGGCAAAATCTTCACCCGCTTTTAAGCGGTTATAGATACTGTCAATTTGTTGTTTGGCATTTTCAGGACTTACTACTTCCGAAGGCTGAATGAGAATGTGACGTGTCTGGTATTGCGATACGATCGCTTTTTGCGCACCACCTTTACGTTCAATCAATTTTAACACATGAATACCGTCTCGCACTGGAATCAGGTCTGTAGTCTGACCTTCTTGCAACGTACTTACACGGGCTGCCAGTTCAGCCGGGATATCAGACAGGCTTCTAAAGCCCATATCTGCACCCTCCACTTTAACTGTCTTGGTAGTGAACTTTTGGTCAATCGCTTTAACATCATTGCTGTTATTCAGTTCAGCTTTGACAAGTTTTGCAGTTTTTTCTAAGGCTGCTTGGTCATCACCAGATACACGGATATGAATAACATGCGCTTGGTTCCCTAAAGCGGCTTGACCTTGTGGCGTCTTTAAGAAGTTTTCTACATCCTGATCGCTAATTTTAATACGGGACATCACCACTTGTTGACGCAGGCGATTAATTGCTAAATCTTCTGCAATGCGATTGCGCAAGGATTCGTAAGTCCCCGGTGCAATACCATCAAGCTTTTGCTGGAAGGCTTCTAAACTTTTGCTTCCAGATTGACCTGCAACCTTAAGCACAGCTTCATTCAGTTCTCTTTCATTCGGCTTAATATTGTAGCGTTTAACCTGTTCAAGTTGTGCTTGACGAATAATGAGCTGGTCAAGTGCCTGTTGCTGTAAATATTGTTCTGGTGGCAGCTGTTTTTTTTGTGTTTCTAATTGATGTTTGAGTTCTGCGATACCTTGTTCTAAATCACTTTTTAAAATGACACTGTTATCTACCACTGCAACCACTTCATCTGAGGATTGAGCAAATGTAGTCATTGATGAAGATAAGGCTAAAGCAAGCGCAGTCGCTTTAAAAAAATGTTTTAACTGTATTGTCTTCATTAACGTTGTGTCCAAGATTGATTAATATTATTGAAACCTAAAATACGGTTTTCTAGTAAAGATGAAAGCTTGTTGTTGAAGCCGCCTAAGCCTTTGAGGCTAATTTCCGCCATAATGGCACGTTTGGGTGAAACACCATCATCGTTCACGTTGTCCAGGTCATTATAGTAAGAGCGGCCATATACCGAAATGCCCCAGCAACAGGACTCATAATTTACACCGAGTAAATACTCACGAGCGACATTATTGTCCATATCATATTGTGCATGACCTAAAATACGCCAGTTATTTGCTACAGGTTGAATGAATGATGCGACAACCTGATCATACTGGTCTTGACGGTTCGGAATGTCTTTGCGGTAGAAATAACCCAGATTATAAAGATTTCCCTGATTACCTGTGTAATACAATTGCAGATCACGCTGTGCATTATCACCATTCGACATCCATGCAGAATTTGCACCAACGGTGAAATTTTGTGACAGTTGGCTAGAGACACTTAAAATAGGGCCGGTACGACGTTCAGTATCAAACTGATCAGCTTTATTTTCTAGCGTTACCCGGCGATCTTCAAAAAAGAAGCTTTGACCCACGCTGGTTTTTAAGCGTTCTAAACCTACTTCATCAAACAGACTATAACTTAGTCCTAAAGACAGAAAATTATTGTCTTCTAAACGGTCATGTCCATAGAAACGACGTGGACTGAATAACTGATCATAATTGATGGAGGCAGGAGCCGAGTCAAAGTTTGGATGTCCATCCTGGTTTTTATAGGGTGCATAGGCATAAAAAGCGCGAGGAGTAAGTGTTTGCAGATATTTACCTTCTTTTTCAAAGGTTAAACCGGTATCTAAAGTGAATTGGGGGACGGTGACGGTCTTTGTTTCATCTGATGAGCTAATATTCTGAGCAGCAATCGTATTTTGATCATATACGGTATTTATATTGCGCAGTGAAATCTCAGGAATCATAAATGACCAAGGAGTACGATAGTTGTAACGCACTGCAAAATCATTGTAAATACGGGTACCGCTTGGTTCGTTGTTTGGGCTATTGAAATCAGTAATATCTTTTTTAAAGTAAGCGGTGTCATTATTGAATTCATATTGCAAACCTAAGGGATTGCCAGTTTTATAATTCAATAAAAATTGTGGTAGACGTGCATAAGGGCGGTCTACAGATGAAACGGTATTATCGAGCGTTTGGAAATTTTCAACTTTGAGTTGCGCAGATAATCCTGGAATTCCATTGCCGTAATTGAGCTGCCAGGCACGGCGCAAGTTTAATTCTGTTTTTGAGTTGGGATTGTTATTTAAATCAGAGAAATAGTCTTTATCTGAAACATAGTTATATTCAATATTGGTAGAAAACTGGTTGTTGATTTGCCAGTTATGTAAGAATTGCAAGCCTTTACGGTCTTGGTCATTATATTCGTTATCTGCAGCCAAGTAGCCGCCCGATACTCTGCCAGTGCCGTAATTTTTCGTTAAATAGCGGAATTCGCCTTCAAGCATTGCGCCGCGATTACCGATATAGCGCGGTGTAAGGGTTGCATCGTAATTAGGTGCCAAGTTTAAATAAACAGGAACTGTAAGTTCTACGCCACCATCGTTGGTAAATCCAAAACCTGGGGTCAAAATACCGGTAGTGCGACGGTCATCAATCGGGAAGTTGAAATAAGGTACTGCAAGCACCGGTACTTCTTTGACATAAAGTTTGGTACCGCGCGTTTCACCGCGTCCGGTTTCTTTATTTAAGGTAATTTTATCAGCCTGAATTTTCCAGCCTGGTTTTTCATCGGGTGGACAGGTGCTGTAGGTAGCGTTATTCATCACCACCACATTTTCTGAAGTGCGGGTGATTTTTTCTGCACGGCCATGTGCATGCTGCTCTTCAGAAATATAAAAGCTGTTATTTAAATCGCCTTGCTGGGTCTTTAAGTTGTAATTGATCTGGTCACTTTGTGCCAGTAAGCCGGCTTGTGCCATTTGCACGCGACCTTGTGCATTTGCGTAGGTTTGGGTCTGGTCGATGGTGATTTTATCGGCACGAATTTTGCGGCCTTGCTGGTCAATTAATACATTGCCTTCAAGAACAGAGTCGCCATTCGGGTCAAAATGACCATAATCTGCAGTCACTGTAGATGTGGCATTGTCTGGATCTGCAGCTTTGGTCTCCGGACTGATTGGTGTAATCCAGGCGCCTTTGCAATAAGCAGAGCTCAAATACTGTCCCTGACGTTGTTGAGCTTCAGGTGCTGATTTGTCTACATAGTATTGTTCAAAAAATTGTTGTCCAGGATATGACTCCTGAATACTGTCTTTCATTTTTTGGTTGTCGACAGTCGAAGCTGGAATTGTAGATTCAGCATAGCTTGAGATCGAGCTGCCACATAAAAGGGTTAAAATAGCAGTCGCTAAAGGATTAAATTTAAACTGATGCTTCATTTGTATCATTAACCAAGTATGCTTAATCGCAATTAATTATTCTCGCATCATAGAGAAAAAGTTGATAAGTGGCTACACTTAGCACTTTAAAAACTCAGCCTGTATTAGAATTTATCGCAAATGAATACACAACGTGAACAATTGATACAAACATGGATTACATCTGTACTTGGTTCAGATCAATTTGAGACGCATTTTTTGGCAGGCGATGCAAGCTTCCGTCGTTATGCACGAATCAAATTGAATAATAAAACATTTATGCTCATGGATGCACCACCAGAAAAAGAAGATTGTGTGCCTTTTGTGACGATTGATGAATTTTTTGATCAGAATGGTATGCGTGTGCCGCATATTGTTGCCAAAGACCTGGAACTGGGTTTTTTGCTACTCGAAGATTTTGGTGATGTCTTACTTTCGACCTTGCTGAATGAGCAAACGGTAGATACTTATTATGTACAAAGTTTTAAACAGCTGATTCAATTACAAGCCATTGATGGGACAAATCATTTTCCAAATTATTCTTATGAAAAACTGATTTCTGAAATGGAACTGTTGACCGACTGGATGTTGCCGTCATTACACATTCAGCCAACAGCAGAAGAAAGTGCCTTAATCAAACGAACCTTTGCCATTTTAGCCAACGCGGCTTTGGCGCAACCGCAAGTCATTGTACATCGCGACTTTCATAGCCGTAATTTAATGAAAATTGTAGGCGAAACCGATCTGGGGGTGATTGACTTTCAGGATGCGGTTATTGGCGCAGATACCTATGACCTGATTTCAATTACCCGCGATGCCTATGTGCAATGGAACGCAGACCGTGTTTATACATGGTTTAAGACCTTCTATGATCTGTTGCCTGAATCGGCAAAGCAAGACCGTGATTTTGAACAGTTTAAAAAAGATGCCGACATGATGGCGATTCAGCGTCATATCAAAATCTTGGGTATTTTTGTGCGTCTGTTTGAACGCGATGGTAAGTCAGGTTATCTCAAGGATTTACCACGTGTGATGTGGTATTTGCTGGAAGAAAGCCAGCCTTATGCAGAACTACAACCCTTTATACGGTTTATTCACGCTAAAGTGATGCCGAAATTTGAAGCCAAATATGGTCGTTATGAGGTTGCTGCATAAATGAAAGCCATGATTCTTGCTGCAGGGCTGGGTAACCGTATGCGTCCACTGACCCTGCATACGCCAAAACCCTTGCTGGAAGTGGGTGGAAAGCCCTTGATAGTTTGGCATATTGAAAAACTGCAAAGTATTGGCGTCACTGAAATTGTCATCAATACGGCCTGGTTGGGCGAAAAACTGGCCTCAGCTTTGGGTGATGGGTCAGAGTTTGGCGTCAATATCTTGTGGTCACATGAAGGTGAAGGACTAGAAACTGCGGGGGGAATTATCAATGCTTTGCCATTGTTAGGCGAAGAACCTTTTATTCTGGTCAATGGTGATGTCTGGACCACCATGGATTTTGCGACCTTATTTGATGTGAAATTGCAGGATGACCTTGCTCATCTGGTTTTTGTCGATAATCCGGCTCAACATCCCAACGGTGACTTTATCCTTGCTCATGGCCGGGCTTATACTTTTGATCAGGCACAGCAAGGTGAAGCACTGACTTATAGTGGCGTTGCGGTGATTCATCCTGCGATGTTTGCAGGTCTGGAAAATGGTAAACGACCACTGGCACCTTTATTAAAGCAAGCGATGCTTGAACAGCAAATTACTGCATCCAAAATGCAAGGTGTCTGGGTAGATGTTGGCACTCCCGAGCGATTAAATGTACTGGATCAACAAATTAAGCAAGGCTTGTACGATTAAGTGCATATTCACTAAGCACAAGCTACTGTGACTTGTTGTATAAATCGGTATACTTCCATTAACTTTTCGAGACGTTATTTGTATATGCACCAGTTTTTCAAAGAACTTAAGCAGGGTAGTCAAGCTTTGGGTTTGGAGCTTAGCGATGAGGCTTTAAATTTATTACTCAAATACCAGGATGCTTTGGTACTGTGGAATAAAGCATATAACTTGACCGCGATTCGTGATCCGAAAGAGATGCTGGTCAAGCATCTGCTAGATAGCTTGAGTATTTTGAAAGATTTGCCTCAAGGCCGCTTGCTGGATATCGGAACCGGTGGAGGTATGCCAGGCATGATCATTGCATTATGTCAGCCTGAGCGTCAGTGTGTGTTGCTAGACTCGAACGGTAAAAAAATCCGTTTCCTGAAACAGTTTATTGCCGATTTAAAACTAAAAAATGTGGTTGCCGTACAGACGCGTGTCGAAAATGAGGAAAGTATCCAGGAGCTCGGTCAGTTCGACGTCATTACCAGTCGTGCATTTGCCTCTTTAACCGATTTTGTTGCCGCTTCTAAACCTTTTATGCATGCGCACAGTATTATTGCATCGATGAAAGGATTAATCCCTGCGGATGAAGTAGAGGCTTTAAAAAATGAATTCAGTTTTGAGATCATTGAGCTGAAAGTTCCGCGTTTAGACGAACAACGTCATTTGCTTTTATTGAAACATATTTAATTTTTTCGAAGGATTGGGGTCACCATGGCACAAATTATTGCGATTGCGAACCAAAAAGGTGGCGTAGGTAAAACCACAACCGCAGTAAATTTGGCAGCATCGTTAGCTGTTTTAAAAAAGCGCGTTTTACTTGTGGATATGGATTCACAAGGCAATGCCACGATGGGTTCCGGTATTCAGAAAAATGATCTGTTGTATTCGGTCACTGATGTATTATTGGGCGAAGTCCCAATTGAAACTGCAATTACCAAAGCGGAAGTCGGCTATAAAGTTCTCGGGGCTAACCGCGATTTGGCGGGTGTAGAACTGGCCATTGCCGAACAGGATGGCCGCGAATATATTTTGCGTGAAGCATTGCAAGAAATTGAATCTTCTTTTGATTATATTATTGTTGACTGTGCGCCCAGCTTAAGTCTGATTACGGTGAATGCTTTGGCTGCCGTGCAGGGTGTCATGATTCCGATGCAATGTGAATACTATGCTCTGGAAGGTTTGGCGGATTTAACCCAAACCATTGACCGTATTCAGCAAGCCCTAAATCCGGATCTGCAAATTGTGGGCGTTTTGCGCACTATGTACGATGCACGTAATGCTTTAACCCGTGATGTTTCAGAAGAGCTTGAACAGTATTTTGGCAAAAAACTCTATGATACGGTGATTCCGCGTAATGTCCGTTTGGCTGAAGCCCCTGCGCATGGTTTGCCGATTATCTATTTTGAAAAAAGCTCCAAGGGTGCAGTTGCTTACCTGAATCTGGCAGCTGAAATGTTAAAGAAAAGTAAAGTAAAAAAAGGAAGTAACGCATGACCACAAAAAAACGCGGATTAGCAAAAGGTCGTGGTCTGGATGCCTTGCTTGGCTCAATCCAGAAAGAAAAATTACAAATGGAAGCTCAAGCGTTAGATCATGGTCAGCTGAAACAGATTAATGTGCATTTACTCAAGCGCGGTGAATATCAACCGCGACGTTTTATTCATGAGCAAGATCTTCAGGAACTGGCAGCATCGATTGAAAAGCATGGGGTGATGCAGCCGATTGTGATTCGTCCAATTGATGATGAAAAGCATCCCTATGAAATTATTGCCGGTGAGCGTCGTTGGCGCGCAGCACAACTGGCGGGTTTGACGGAAGTTCCTGCAATTGTTCGTGATTTGAATGATCAGGTTGCCATTGCCTTGGCATTGATTGAAAACATTCAACGTCAGGATTTAAACCCGATCGATCAGGCGATGGCACTCCAGCGTTTTCATGAAGAATTCGGTTTAAGTCATCAGGAAATTGCCGATACTGTCGGTAAGGCGCGTACTACAGTCAGTAACTTGTTGCGTTTACTGACACTGGCTGAATCGGTAAAAGACTTCATGCAGCAAGGTTTGCTGGATATGGGGCATGCGCGTGCTATTCTGACTTTAAAGGCTAAAGATCAGCTTAAGGTTGCAGAGCATGTGATTGAGAAAAGTTTATCTGTACGCCAAACCGAACAACTGGTGCGCGACTTGAATACGCCAAAACAAGAAAAACCGAAAGCTGAAATTGCACCCGATATTCAGCAACTGACACAGCGTCTGGCAGAGCGTTTCAGCGCAGATGTGAAAATTGATCATAATAAACAAGGCAAGGGGAAACTTGTCATTCAATACCATTCACTTGATGAATTGGATGGGATATTAAATATCTGCTTTGCAGAATAATTTTTAAAATTTTTATTGGGGAAAACATATGTGGGAATTAGTTAAGGCGGGTGGGTGGCTCATGCTTCCCCTTGTTTTATGTTCAATTTTTACTGTAGCAATCACGATTGAACGCTTTATTCGGTTAAAAAGAACAATGATCTTGCCTAAGGTATTGCTGTTAAATCAGGTGCAAAATATTGATATGGTCATGCAGCAGTTAAAGCAGGATCAAGCCTTACAAAGCAGTACTTTGGGGCGCATTTTTATGGCGGGTTACCAAAGTAAAAATCAAAATGAACAATTTGCCCGTGCACAAATGGAAACCACTGCTTCCCAAGAAATTGGTTATCTGGAAAAAAACATCAACTTCTTGGGAACCTTAAGTGCGGTAGCACCATTATTGGGTTTGTTGGGTACCGTATTGGGTATTATCGAATCCTTCTTGGTGATTGATTTAGGCACCAATAGCAATCCTACTTTAATGATTCCCGGTATTTCTAAAGCGTTGATCACAACGGCAGCAGGGATGTTTATTGCCATTCCTGCACTGTTTGCCTATCGCTATTTTCAGCGTTTGGTACAAGAATACATTGCAGAGCTTGAGCAGCAATCGACCTTATTTCATGCAGCACTTTTCTATCAAAATTCTACAGATCAAGAACAAGATATTAGAAAAGCGGGTTAAGGTGGTGAAAAATGAAATTCAAACGCACACAAGTTGAAGATATTCATATTAATTTAACCCCCATGATTGACTGCTTGCTGTTTATTCTGGTTTTTTTACTGTTATCTACCACGTTCAACCAGTTTAGCCGCATGAATTTAACCTTGCCTGATGCGCAAGGCGTGCCCCCTAAACAGTATGATCACAAAATTGAAGTAGTAGTGGATGCTTCTGGTCACTATTCCATTAATGGACAATCAATTGCCAGCAAAGATGTTGTAGATTTAAGTACCGCAATTAAACAGATTTCCAATGATCGACGTGATTTAATGTTTGTTATTGCTGCGGATGCCAAGGCAACGCATCAGGATGTGATTCGTGTGATGGATGTAGCAGGACAGTTAGGTTTTGTTAACGTCAATATTAGTACCAAAGTTCCGTCTAGGGGTTATGAGTGAAGCAGGATTTTAAAGTCTATCTACGTCTTTTGGGCTATCTGAAGCCTTTTTGGGGTGTAGCGATACTGGTTTTTATCGGTTTTGCAATTAGTGCGGCAACGGAAGTATCTATTGCAAAATTACTGGAAAAAATTATTACCGCTATCCAGAATCGAGATCAAGGCTTTACTTCTATATTTCCTTTTCTGGTTATTTTATTGATGTTCTTTCGCGGTTTAGGTTCCTTTGTTGGGGGCTATTATACCGCAGTCATCTCTCGGAATTTGGTATTTAATATTCGTCAGGAAGTTTTCGCCAAACTGCTTAAGCTTCCATCGCAATATTATCTGGATAATACCAGCGGGCATATCACCGCTAAAATCATGTATAACGTGGAGCAATTAACGGCTGCTTCATCTGAATCTCTAAAAACCATTGTACAACAAGGCCTGATTACCGTCGGATTGTTAGGGTATCTGTTATATAGCAATTGGCGACTTACTTTTATTATTCTGATTTTTGCTCCACTGATGGGGTTGCTGGTTCGTCAAGCCTCAAAACGCATGCGTAAATTATCCCTGCAAGTTCAGGATACTATGGGTGATGTTAACCATGTGGTACAGGAAACGGTGAATGGGAATTTAATTGTTAAAGGTTTTGGCGGACAAGACTACGAACAAACGCGTTTCCGTGACAATTCGCTGGAAAATTTAAGACGCGGTTTAAAAATGGTGGTGGTACAGCAACTGAATAGCCCGATTGTACAGTTGATTATGTCGATTGCCATGGCAATTATCATCTGGATTGCATTACGACCAGAAATTTTACGTGATACCAGCGCGGGTGAATTCGTTGCTTATATTACTGCAGCAGGGATGTTGAGCAAGCCAATTAAAGCTTTAACCGATGTCAATGAAAAATTACAACGTGGCATGGCCGCAGCACATTCCGTTTTTGAGTTGCTGGATTTGTCGGAAGAGCAAAATACCGGTACGGCTACGCCAATGCTGAAAGGCAATATCCAATTTCAGCAGGCTAATTTAATTTATCCAGATGGTCATCATGCGATTCATGATTTTAACCTTGACGTCAAGGCGGGTGAAACCATTGCCTTGGTGGGGCGTTCAGGAGCAGGTAAGACTTCTCTGGTCAATTTGCTGGTACGTTTTCAGGAGTTGAGTTCAGGCAATATTTATTTAGACCAGTATGCCATCCAAGAGCTAGAAATTAATACTTTACGTACACAAATTGCCATGGTGAACCAGCAGGTGGTGTTGTTTAATCGCACTGTACGTGAAAATATTGCCTACGGGCAGCTTGAAAATGCCACTGATGCAGAAATTATTGCAGCTGCAAAAGCTGCCTATGCACATGATTTTATTATGGCTTTGCCACAAGGTTATGATACGCAACTTGGCGCACAAGGCCTGAATCTTTCAGGTGGACAGCGCCAGCGTATTGCCATTGCACGTGCCATTTTGAAAAATGCACCGATCCTGATTCTGGATGAAGCCACCAGTGCACTGGATAATGAATCAGAGTATTTTATCCAGAAAGCATTTGATGCAGCCATGCAAGACCGGACAACGATTGTGATAGCCCATCGTTTATCAACCATTGAAAATGCAGATCGTATTGTAGTGATGGACAACGGTAGAATTGTCGAGCAGGGTACGCACGTAGAATTGATAGCCCAACATGGGGCTTACTATCAGCTGCATCAGCGTAATTTCGAGGAAAATTGATCTATGTCATTTGCACAATTTATTCAAGATGCTTGGAATAGACAGGCCAAGTGGTTGATTGTGCTTAGACCTTTGTCATGGATTTATCGTGGTGGTTTTTTACTGAATAAAAAACTGTACCAATGTGGCGTTAAAGCCAGCTATCAATCTCCAGTTCCGGTGATGGTAATTGGTAATATTACGGTTGGTGGTAGCGGTAAAACACCATTGCTGATTCAACTGGTCAATTATCTACAAAGTCAAAATGTTCGTGTCGGTGTCATCAGTCGCGGTTACGGTGGAAAAGGACCTTTTCCTGCTTATGTGGATTTGGAGTCAGTTCCTGAAGTGGTAGGGGATGAACCCTGTCTGATTGTTCAGTCTACTGGTGTGCCCATGGTAGTGGGATCAAACCGGCAGCATAGTATTGAATATTTGTTGTCAAAACATGAGCTGGATTTAATTATCAGTGATGACGGTTTGCAACACTGGGCTTTAGCACGACAAATTGAGTGGATTGTGCTCGATCAGAATCGTGGCTTAGGCAATCAAAAGTTATTGCCCGAAGGATATTTACGCGAACCGCCAAGCCGCTTAACGACAGCGACGGTCATTGAGCATGCCAGTCAGCCAAATTCTGCACTGAATATGCATTTAGAAATTGCTGCGCCTTATTTGCTTAATGATACGGTAGATGAAAGATCTTTTAATCCGGCTGATAATTTTTATGCCGTGGTCGGTATCGGTTTTCCACAGCGTTTTTATAGCACTTTAGATTCCATGGGGATTCATCAGTTTCAGTGTCATGAATTTCCTGATCACTATGATTATGAAATTACCGATCTGCAGTTTGAAGATAACAATCCCATTATTACTACCGAAAAAGATGCGGTAAAACTGCTGCCTTTATTAAAGCAAAATCCAGATTTTAAACGGGAAATCTGGGTGGTTCCTGTTGAAGCAGTGCTTTCACCACAGTGCTATGATGTTTTGCATCAACAGTTACGGCAACTTGGTATTCAAATTTCTTAAGGTTCATTGTTTATGAAACATATTGTTATTCCTGCACGTTTTGCAAGTTCCCGTTTGCCGGGCAAGCCGCTATTGGAAATTCATGGTCGTCCAATGATTCTACGTGTGGCGGATCAGGCAAAAAAAGTGGCTGGTTTTGATGATTTATGTGTGGCAACCGATGATGAGCGTATTGCTGAAGTTTGCCGTGCAGAAGGGGTGGATGTGGTTATCACCAGTGCAGATCATCCCTCAGGCACCGACCGTTTAAGTGAAGTTGCCCGCATTAAAGGCTGGGACAGCGAAGACATTATTGTCAATGTGCAAGGTGATGAACCTCTGCTTCCGGCTCAATTGGTACAGCAGGTCGCGCAATTGTTGGAATCGCAACCTGAATCTTCCATGTCGACACTCTGTGAGCCAATTCATAGTCTGGAAGAGTTTCAGCGCGACAGTATTGTGAAAGTGGTGATGTCCAAATATAACCAGGCTTTGTATTTTAGCCGTGCCACGATTCCTTATGACCGTGATGGTGCAAAACAAGAAATTCAGCAATTACATCAGCAGGCATACCGTCATTTGGGCTTGTATGCCTACCGTGTGAATTTGCTGCAAGAATATGTGTCTTGGGATATGGGTGCGCTGGAAAAACTGGAAAGTCTGGAACAATTACGTGTACTGGAAAATGGTCATCGTATTGCAATTGCTGTTGCAGAAGCCAACTTGCCACCGGGTGTAGATACCCAGGCAGATCTGGATCGTTTGAATCAGATGGATGTTTCTTGCTTCGAATAAGGTGAACAGCTCCATGCAAAATAATGTTGTGGCACAAGTTTATCCATGGCAGCAAACGGTTTGGGAGACCTTGACCGGACGCTTTCCTAAACTGGGGCATGGCCTGCTTTTTTATGGTAAAAAAGGCTGTGGCAAGGAAGCTTTTGCACAATATTTTTTGGCTTGGGTGTTATGTGCCAATCGTCATGAAAATAATGCCCCTTGTGGTGAATGTGGCAGTTGTTTGTGGTTAAAGTCTGATACCCATCCCAACTATGTTCATATCAGCACAGATGAAGACAATAAAAAGCAGAATGCCAAAATCAAGATTGAGAAAATCCGTGATTTATTGCCCTTTGTGCAGCAAACCGTAGATGGCTGGCGTGTGATTGTGATTGAACCGGCAGAGGCTTTAAATATCGCCTCTGCCAATGCATTACTCAAAACCTTGGAAGAGCCGGGTGATCGGGTAGTCATTATTTTACTGGCCGATCATTACTTAAAACTTCCAGCCACGATTCGCAGCCGTTTGCAGCATTTTGCGCTGGATCGTATTTCTTCTTCGCAAGCAGATGCGTATTTAACCGAGCATTTACCCAATTTAGATCAAATGCAAAAACAACTGTTGATGAATTTATCTAATCAGATGCCATTACAGGCCATGCAGCTGGCTGAAATGGAATGGTTAAATAAGCGACAAGAATTTTTAATGGACTGGCAAAAACTGGTCACGCAAAAAAATATGCCGATGGCGATTGCGACCAAGTGGAATAAAGTCTTAAATTTTAGTGACTTTTCACAAATGTTTGAATACTTGTTGTCAGATTTAATTTGTGTCAAGCTCAGTCAGCAAGTTAAAAATTCCGATCTTGATTTGAGTGCATTATCCGAACAATATACCTTGGAATTTTTATTTGCGGTTTATTCTGATTTGCAGCAAGCTAAACAATATATTGAGCAAAATGTACAAAGCAATTTAGTGCTTGATCAATTGTGTATAAAACTAATGAACATTTAAATATTTTTAAGGGGAATAAAAATGCAACCACGTATGGGCGGTATTATTCATGCCAATATCCCGGATATAGAAACTCTGTATGCCAGCTATATGCCTTATGTTGTCGGTGGAGGATTGTTTATTCCGACCAAACAGCCGGTTAAGCTTGGTGAAGAAGTGTTTGTGCTGGCAACCTTACCCGAACAATCACAAAAAATTCCTTTAACAGGCAAGGTCATCTGGGTCTCCCAAAAACAAAATGGCATCAAATTACAAGGTTTTGGTATGCAATTGACCGGAGAAAAAGGCGTTTATTACAAATCAGAAGCTGAAAAGTTGCTTACAGGCCTTAAGTCTGAAGGTCGAACTAGTTACACTATGTAGATATTTAAAAGATTTAGGAAATCACTGTGTTTGTAGATACTCACTGCCATTTAACCATGCTGGATCTAACGCCTTATGATGGCAATCTGGACTTGGCATTAGCTCAGGCGCGTGAAGCAGGGGTATCCAAATTCATGACTATCTCTGTTGATCTGGATGACCATATCGAGCTGGCTAAAATTGCCTCACGCCATGCTGATGTGGGCTACAGTGTGGGTGTTCATCCCTGTGAAGACCCTGCGGTCATGGCACGTGCCACTACAGATTATCTGATTGAACTGGCACAGCCTGAAAAGGTCTGGGCGATTGGTGAAACCGGCCTGGATTATTTTCATAGCACCGATTTTATTGCTGAACAAAAAGAATGTTTTGCCCGCCATATTCATGCCTCACAGGCAGTAAAAAAACCGGTGGTGGTGCATACCCGTGCAGCGAAACACGATACAGTCGATATCATTCGGGCTGAAAAATCCACGCATGGTATTTTGCACTGTTTTACTGAAGACTGGGAAACCGCGAAAGCTGTGCTGGATTGTGGTTATTATGTGTCATTTTCCGGAATTGTCTCTTTTAAAAATGCGCAGGATTTACGTGATGTGGCCAAGCAGGTTCCACTAGATCGGGTGCTGATTGAAACCGATAGTCCTTATCTGGCACCGATGCCATATAGAGGAAAATCTAATGAACCAAAATACGTGCCTTATGTAGCCAAAGCCCTAAGTGATGTATATGATAAGTCTGTTGAGGAAATTGCTTTCATTACAATGCAAAACTTTGAAAACCTCCTTAATTTAAAGTAAATAAATTAAATTGATATAAGCGCAGAAGAGAATTACAGAGTGAAGATGGATCGTCAGGCTCAGTTTCGAGCAAGAGAAGCGTTAATTTTTCAGGTTGCAGAGCAGTTGCTGTTAGAAAATGGCGAATCAGGGATGACACTAGATGCGTTGGCAGCAGAACTCGATTTGGCGAAGGGAACTCTATATAAGCATTTCCAGAGTAAAGATGAACTGTACATGCTTCTGATTATTCGTAATGAGAACATGTTACTCGAGATGATTAAGGATGCAGAGAAGGCTTTTCCCGAGCATCTGGCATTCTTTATGTTGCATCATTTACATCATCCTGAGCGCACGGTACTCTTCCATCAAATTGAAGAACGTTTGTCTACGACCGGTATTGGGATCAATCTACTATTTAGTGAACTGTATCAAGTGAGAAAACAGCGTTTACGGATTATTATCCGTATGACTGAAAGCTATCTGGAAAGTATTCAAAGCAGCATGTCGACACGCGATTATCTGGCCTCCATTTGGGCCCTAACTCATGGTGCTGCGGCTATTCTAAATTCCAGTTTTTACCAGCGTTATTTGGGTTCACGTGACACATTGCGCGTAGCCTATATTGATCAGGCACTGGCAATGCCAAAACAGGTCAGTTCTGCGGAACAGTTTGCTTAAAGGTATGCTATGAAGCCAATCCGACCATTATCAGTTCGTGGTTTTACCTTAATCGAGTTGATGGTGGTCATTGTGATTATGGCAATCATGGCTTCTTTAATTTTGACCAATATTAACGTGGTAGACCAGCGTAAAGCGATGCAGGCACGGGAAGTGTTTATTATGGATTTACGCAGGATTAACCGTGAAGCCAATGATCAGGCGCGCATTTTCGCCCTGGATGTGCACAGCGCGACAGATGTATCACCATTCCGTTACGGGGTGGTTGAATACATCATTCCTTCCATTCAAACCGTAGCCCCGCAAATTGTTGAAGAAAACAAAAAATGGCAACCATATGCGGAATTTGCTCAAAGGGCTTTACCCGAGCATGTTTCTTTTAGCATCACTTCACTCGATCATGCTTATGAAAATGCCAATAATGAGGATTTATTGAATTCGAATGCACCGCAGCTGTTGTGGCTGGGCAATGGTGAGACCAAGCCGGTACGAATTCAATTTTATTTTGAACAGCGTCCGATTGGCGAAGAAATCGAGATTGATCATCTGGGTAAAATCAATGCAAGCTAGATACTCTAGGCATCACGGCTCTCCAAATAAAGCTTTCGGACTTTCTTGCGAGGCGACACCGTTCAGGTCGAGTGTTACTCGACTTAATCATGTGCATGCCGAGCATAGCTCTTTGTCTTGCGCAGCGGTGAAACAGCGTTTCACTCATCGCTGCTCAGGTTTTACGCTACTGGAAGTCATGGTTGCTTTGGCGATTTTTGCCACTGCTGCAATTGCTTTTACCAAAGTGGCGATGCAATACACCCAGGCAACATCCAATGCCATTTTAAGAACCAAGGCGCAATTCGTGGCCTTGAATGAAGTCGCCGTGATGGAAATCAATCAGGAATGGTTGCAGGGAACCCAATCCAAACAGGTCACCCAGCAAGGTGAAACTTGGCAAATTGACAAATCTGCGCAATTGACCATTAGTCCAAATGTACAACGCATAGAAGTACAGGTCAGTTTGTTTAATGTGAAAAGTGGCAAGGTTGAATCGGGAGTGACGCATTTGGTTTTCTTCAACCCGAAGGCCAAAGCATGAAAAAGCAGACTACGAAAAATAAAAAAGGTTTCACTTTGGTTGAACTTTTGGTGGCAATTGCCATCTTTAGTGTGCTTTCCGCATTGGGCTGGAAAGTCTTTGATTATTTAATTAAAGTCAAAGACCGTAATGCTGAACATGAGATCAATTTGGGTCAGCTGCAGGAAGCCTACCAGCAAATTCTGCGTGACACCGTTCAGGTTGTGCCACTGAATGCCAATATCAATGGCGATATTCAGCCTGCTTTGGTTTTGCAAAATGGTCGATTTAATTTTAGTAAAACCGGGGTCACTGATCCTTTACAGCAAGGTATTTCTCCGGACGAGCGTGTGGAATATCAATATCGTGCCGATGAAAAGAAACTGTACCGACTGAAATACCGTAATTTAAACAGTACAGGGCGGGATCAGCCTGAATCCAGTGTGCTGTTAAATGATGTTGACCAGTTTCAAATTGTGGTGTTGAATCCGAATGAACTCAATGCATGGCCAGAGGGTCAGGTAGATTTAAACGATGTCACACAAAAACAGATCTTGCCGAGGGGCATTAAAATTAAACTGACCGTCAAAGATGTGTCCTATGAGTGGATTTTCAGTTTATTAAATACCGATTATTTAAAACAGCAAACTGGCACTTCAAATAACAATGCAAATAGCGATACAAATAACTCTACATTATAAGGTTTGGTCCAATTGAACATAAAGTCGCAACAGGGTGTTGCCTTAATTACGATTTTGGTCATGGTGGCATTAGCCACCATCCTGGCTGCGACCATTGCCAAAAGACAGGCCAATACAGCTGAAAATACGGCATATTTAATGCGCCAAAATCAATCCTTGCTATATGCCAAAAGTGCTGAAGCCTTTTTTTCAGAGCTTTTGGTCGATGATGCTGAAAATGCTGGTGCTATTGATCATTTACAGGAAAACTGGGCCAAACCGATGCCGGCTTTTCCTGTAGAGGACGGTTTTATTGCGGGCACTTTAGAGGATCAATCAGGCAAATTTAATTTAAACAGCTTGGTGAATATGGATGGTACGCCCAATCCTCAGGCAAAAGCATGGTTTGAAAAACTGCTGCTACGTGTGGGATTACCTGAAAAGTTAACTGAGGCAGTGATTGACTGGCAAGATGCCGATAATGAAACCATTGGCTCGATGGGTGCAGAAGCCAGTTATTATCAGGGATTGGCACAAGGTTATTTACCGGCAAACAGTAAATTCCATAATGTGGAAGAACTGAAACTGGTACGTGGCTTTGAGGGAAAAAAATATCAGCAAATTGCTGATTATGTCAGTGCTGTTCCAACCATGGATAGCAAGATAAACATTAATACAGCTCCGGCAATGCTGTTGGCCAGTCTTGATCCCAAGCTGGATATCAAGGCGGTACAACAGGCATTGCAACAGCATCAAGCCAAGTTGGAGCATTTTTCCAGTGTGAATGAGTTATGGGGTATTGAGCCGTTTAGTCAGGTCGGTGCTGATGTGAGAAGTGAGACAAGCAATTTGCTAGATGTAAAATCTGCGTATTTTAAAGCCAAAATTGAAGTGCAGCTCAGCGGACGTAAACGCCAGTTCAGTAGTGATCTGGTACGAAAAGATAAGTCGGTGTATATCGCATCTCGTAGTATGGCTCCATTCTAATTAGATCCCGAGATATGATGAAAAATGAGAAACACATCCATTCAACGGCATGTGTTTCTCCAATGCTATTGAACAGTAAAATTAATGTTCAGAATTTCACTTTTGCTTTATAACTTTCACTTTTGCTTTATAATCAAATTTAATTCACAGATTTTTGATTGCATCACGGCACATGTTAATTCGTAAGTTATTTAAGTTTGAAAATGCTCATATTGTGCGAAACTGCACATCGGATCGCTGTAAGCGTTCGATTCATGGTCATAGCTATAAAGTTGAATTGTTGCTTAAAGCGTCCAAGCTTGATCATGGTCAAATGGTCTATGATTTCGGATTATTAAAAGGCGTAATCAAAGATATTTTTGACAGTTTTGATCATGCGATCTGCTTCTGGCAATATGATGATGCTGAATATATTGCCGCTTGCAAAAAATTTAGTGCCCGCTGGGTATCTTTACCTGTTTCACCTTCTGCAGAACAGTTCTCACGCATTTTCTTCTATCTGGCACAACAGGTGCTTGCATCGACCATTACCCAAAATGGGGAAGGCGACGTAGAGGTTTATTCGGTGATTGTGCATGAAACCGATACCGGTTATGCGCAAAGCTTTATTGAAGATATTGAAAATGAACAAATGGGTGTGCTCAGTCTTGACCAGATTGTATTTTCTGAACAGGTCCAAGCGGAATGGGCAGATCCTGGAATGTATGAAAAATTACAACAAGGCATTAAATTCCAGAATCCAGCGGTCGATCTTCAAGTACAAATTTGAAGAAAATGAAAAAAGTTTGGGCTGGTCAAAAAAAAATAGGAAGCAAGTATGTCTTTAACGGAACAACAGCAAGCTAAACTCGATAAAATCCAGTTAGATGCAAGTTGGAAAAATGCATTGAGCGATTTTTTGCTCAGTGCCAAAATGGATGATCTAAAACAGTTCTTGCTGACTGAAAAACATGCCGATAAAATTATATATCCCCCTAATTCACTCATTTTTAATGCCTTAAATACAACACCTTTCAACCGTGTTAAAGTCGTTATTCTGGGTCAGGATCCTTATCATGGGCCCAATCAGGCACATGGATTAAGTTTTTCAGTACAAAGAGGGGTTGCATTACCGCCATCTTTACGTAATATTTTCCATGAATTAAATACTGATCTGGGTATTCCTGTTCCCAAGCATGGCGATTTAACCCGTTGGGCTGAACAAGGTGTGTTATTGCTCAATGCGGTATTGACTGTTGAAGCAGGACAACCGACATCACACCAGAAACGTGGATGGGAGGATTTTACTGATCATGTGATTGATGCTTTAAATGAGCAGTGTGAACATATCGTGTTTATCCTTTGGGGAGCCTATGCACAACGTAAAGGACAACGTATCGATCAAAATAAACACCTAGTATTGAAAGCTGCACATCCTTCTCCTTTGTCAGCAAATCGTGGTGGTTTTTTTGGTTGTAAAGTATTTTCAAAAGCAAATAATTATCTGAAACAAAATGGCATTGAGCCGATCAATTGGCAGCTGGACGCATGACACAATCTCCTGAACTAAAAAGTTATCATCCTGATCTGATTGTAGAGGAAGCAATCAACGGCTGGCGCATTGTTCGCCTGAATCGGCCGAAATCTCTACATGCTCTGGATGAATCTATCGTTACTGCACTCTTAGAAGTGTTCCAAGATTTTCACCATGATGATGCGGTAAAAGCGATCTGGCTGGATTCGACCACCCCGAAGGCTTTCTGTGCTGGTGGTGATGTCCGTAAACTTCGTCAGTTGGTCATTAATGATGAAGTTGCAACCGCAAACAAATTCTTTGAACAAGAATATGCGCTAGATTTATTGCTGCATAACTATGCCAAGCCAGTACTGGTTTGGGGTGAAGGTTATGTAATGGGTGGTGGTCTGGGCCTGTTTATGGCTGCACCATTCCGCCTGGTGACGCCTTATTCGCGTTTGGCAATGCCTGAAATTAATATCGGCCTGTATCCGGATGTCGGTGCGACACGCTTCTTGGCCGATCGAGGCGCGATTGGTCTGTTTACTGGTTTAACTGGTTCCATTATGACCTCTGCCGGTGCATATGGGATTGGCTGGGCAACCCATATTTGTGATGCACAGCGTGATAATGTGCTGGACAAAGTGCTGAATATTGATTGGGGGCATTATCCGGCAGGAGATTTTCGTGCCATTGATGATACTTTAAACAGTATGCACCGTCCGGTAGGTCCCGGACCTTTACAAAATTCACTGGATGTCATTCATAGCGTTTGCCGTGGGGTGAACTTTGAACATGACTATGAATCTATTATTGGGCTGAGTGATGCACGCAGTGATTGGCTTCGTCAAGCGAGTGAAAATCTGCAAAAAGGTTCGCCTACTACAGCAGCATTAACCTGGTTATTATGGCAGTGGGGCAAGCGTGTTCATTCTTGGAATGAAGTTTTTGAGCTTGAAACGCAAATCTCCAACTGGAAGATTCGTCACCCTGATTTCGTCGAAGGTGTACGGGCGCGTCTGGTTGATAAAGACCTGTCTCCGGAATGGATAAAAGGCAGTGATTTCTCTTTAAAAACCATCTTGTCTGACTGTCCGCCTGTGACCAATATTCAAAGCTGGAATGATCTGTTGAAGCATTACGGTATCATCAGTTAAGCAGATGACTGATGCTACACAATTGACTGACGAATACTGGATGCAGTTTGCGTATAAGCAGGCTGCTATTGCCGCTTCAAAACAGGAGATTCCTGTGGGTGCAGTCATCGTCAGTCAAAATCAGATTATTGGCGCAGGACATAATGCACCCATTTCTTTAAATGATCCCACGGCTCATGCTGAGGTTCAGGCTTTACGCCAAGCCTGTACAAATCTGAATAACTACCGATTACCTGAAGATGCGGTACTTTATGTGACTTTAGAGCCGTGTACCATGTGTGTTGGGGCTTTGATTCATGCACGGGTCTCCAAGGTCGTGTTTGGTGCAACTGAACCGAAAGCAGGTTCCTTAATTAGCATGCGTCGATTATTTGAAACCGGTTACTACAATCATGTTTTCGAGTATGAGGCAGGGTGTATGCAAGAACAGTGTTCCCAGCAGCTCAGCAATTTTTTCAAGATGCGCCGTGAGCAAAAAAAATTGCAGAAGTTACAAGAAAAATCTCTAAATAATCAAAATCATTAATTAAAATCATATAAACTATAATGACAATGAGTATTGTCAATAAAAATCAGGATAAGTCATGAATTCTATTCAAGTAAAAAAAGAATTTAACGCACCCATCGATCAGGTTTTTGATTTGCTATCAAAGCATGCCACCTACAATGTGGCTTTTGCACCGATTCAGGTTGAACGGATTAAAGACTCCAATGATCCTGAGCGTCCGGATGGTGTGGGCTCGGTACGCCGTATGGGTTTTGGTCCCGTCAAGCCTTTACGGGAACAGATTACCTTGCTGGAACCGAATCAGCGTATCGAATACCAGATTGTGAAAAACCCTTTGGTAAAACACCATTTGGGCATTATCGAGTTTGAGGCTAAAGATGATGACAAAACCTTGGTCACCTATACCATTGAATTGCAGGCACGTGCACCTTTTATCAGTAAATTAATCCTTGCACAGCTTAAATCTGCGATTAAACTAGGTTTTTCGAAATTAGCTAAAACTGTATAGGGTAAAGTGGAAAATTAATGACAGTTCAAATTATTACCATAGATGGGCCGAGTGGTTCCGGGAAAGGCACACTTGCGGCTAAACTGGCAGCACATTATCAATTTCATCTGCTTGATTCGGGTGCTCTATATCGTCTGCTCGGGCTGTCATTACATCAACAGGATTTACTCGATTGCCTGGATTCTGAACTGGAGCAATGCGTAAAAATTGCAACAAATTTAGACATAAAGTTTGTTACAACTGAGTCAGGTACGGTGGTCCAGCTTGATGGTGAAGACGTTACTCAAACCATTCGTACTGAACGAGTAGGAGAGTTTGCTTCAAAAGTTGCGGTAGTTCCTGAACTTAGAGCGGCGCTATTGGAGCGTCAACGTGCATTTGCACAAGCCCCGGGGCTGGTTGCAGATGGTAGAGATATGGCAACGTCCATTTTCCCTGAAGCGCAAGCCAAGATTTATCTGACTGCATCGGCTGAATCCCGAGCGGAGCGACGAGTAAAGCAGTTGCAGGGGATGGGGCTAGATGTTAAAATGAACGACATTTTAGCTAATATACAAGCTCGAGACAAAAGAGATATGGAGCGCACGGTCGCCCCACTCAAACCGGCAGCAGATGCATATATTATTGATAGTTCAGAATTGAATATCGATGAAGTATTCAAATTGATGACCCATTTTGTCGACAAGCAGTTAGCCAATTAACGAATTTTCAGCAAAAGCATAGCTAGATCAGTTTATTACGGACTATGTGGAAGCTTAATTAAACCGGCCTTGTCTGATCCAAGACCGCTGACTTATCAGGTATATCATGACCGAATCTTTTGCAGCCCTCTTTGAAGAAAGCGAATTAAACCTCAACGTTGAAAAGGGTGCAGTCATCCAAGGCGTTGTAGTAAATATCGACTCTGACTGGGTAACAGTTGACACTGGCCTTAAATCAGAAGGTATTGTTGACCGCGCTGAATTCTTAAACGACCAACGTGAACTTGAAGTTCAAGTTGGCGATACTGTTGATGTTGTTGTTGAAGCTCTTGACAACGGTATGGGTCAAACAGTTTTATCACGTGAAAAAGCGAAACGTGCTGAAACTTGGACTAAACTTGAAAAAATCTTTGAAGACGGCGAAATCGTTACTGGTGTTATCTCTGGTAAAGTTAAAGGTGGTTTCACTGTTGACATCGGTCCAGTTCGTGCGTTCTTGCCAGGTTCTTTGGTAGACACTCGTCCTATCCGTGATACAACTCACCTTGAAGGCAAAGAGTTAGAATTCAAAGTAATCAAACTTGATGCTAAACGTAACAACGTTGTTGTATCTCGTCGTGCTGTTATGGAAGCTGAATCTTCAGCTGACCGTGAAGCTCTTCTTGCTCAGCTTGAAGAAGGTCAAACAGTTACTGGTACTATCAAGAACCTTACTGATTACGGCGCGTTCGTTGACCTTGGCGGTATCGATGGTCTTCTTCACATCACTGACATGGCTTGGAAACGTATCAAGCACCCTTCAGAAGTTGTTGAAGTTGGACAAGAAGTTACTGTTAAAGTACTTAAATTCGACCGCGAACGTAACCGCGTATCTTTAGGCCTTAAACAATTAGGCGAAGATCCATGGTTAGCGATCATGAACCGTTATCCTAAAGGTTCTATCGTTAAAGCGCGCGTAACTAACCTGACTGACTACGGTTGTTTCGCTGAAATCGCTGAAGGCGTTGAAGGTTTAGTACACGTTTCAGAAATGGACCACACTAACAAAAACATCCACCCATCTAAAGTTGTTCAGATCGGTGACGAAGTTGATGTTATGGTTCTTGAAGTGGACGAAGAACGTCGTCGTATTTCTTTGGGTATCAAACAAACTCGTGCTAACCCATGGGAAGAGTTTGCTAAAGACCACGACAAAGGCGAAAAAGTTTCAGGTACGATCAAATCAATCACTGATTTCGGTATCTTCATCGGTTTACCAGGCGGTATCGATGGTCTAGTTCACTTGTCTGACATCTCTTGGAACGAACAAGGCGAAGAAGCGATTCGTCGTTACAAGAAAGGTGACACTGTTGAAGCAGTTATCCTGTCTGTAGATGCTGAAGGTAACCGTATCAGCCTTGGTATCAAACAAATGAACAGCGATCCGTTCAACGATTTCTTGGCTGCTAACGAACGCGGTGCGCTTGTTAAAGGTACTGTAACTGCAGTTGACGCTCGTGGCGCTACTGTTAAGTTAGCTGACGAAGTTGAAGCGACTCTTAAAGCATCTGAAATCAACCGCGACCGCGTTGAAGATGCAACTAAGTTCCTTGAAGTTGGTCAAGAAGTTGAAGCTAAGATTATCAATGTAGACCGTAAATCTCGCTCTATCAACTTGTCTATCAAAGCGAAAGACGAAGCTGAAGAGAAAGAAGCGGTTGCTAACTTGAAAACAGCTGCAGCTGGTCAAGACAATGGTCCTAAGACTATTGGTGATTTGATCAAAGCTCAAATGGGTAACTAAGTAGATGTTAAAATGTATTGTTAATGTAAATTAACTAATACTTTTTACACAAATACTGTAAACGGTAGCGTAGTATTAACTTATTACGCTACCGTTTTGTATTTAAACAGGTTATTATCGTTTCATCTACAAAGTAGCTTGATAATTAAAGAGGTCGCAGATGACTACTGAAGCACTGAATAAGTCTGACTTAATAGAGCGAATTTCCCTAAAAAATCCACACTTGGCAGAACCTTTGGTTGAAGAAGCTGTTAAGATTATGATTGATCAAATGATAGCCGCATTATCATCTGATAATCGTATTGAAATCCGGGGTTTTGGCAGTTTTGCTTTGCATCACCGTGATCCACGTTTGGGGCGTAATCCTAAAACAGGTCGATCTGTTGAAGTAGCTGCGAAAGCAGTTCCGCATTTTAAACCTGGCAAAGCATTGCGTGATGCAGTAAACGAATCGGTACAGTAATAAAAAATTTATGGGGTGTTTATGCGTTACATTTTAGTCGCATTGCTCATTGTACTTTTTGGCTATTCATTGGCTCTTGTGCTGCAAAATGGTACTGAACTTTCAGTTGACCTATTGTTTACACAGGTACCGGCAATGCGTTTAGGTTTATTGCTGTTATTAACCTTGGCATTAGGTGTGGCATTGGGTTTGTTGTTAGGGGTACAAATTTTCCGGGTATTTCAAAATAATTGGGAAATTAAGCGACTACGTAAAGACATCGAACATCTTCGAAAAGAACAAATACAGGCGGCACAACTGGCAGCAGCTGAGGCAGCAGCTCATAGCAGACATGAAAAAACAGTTTTAGACATTCATTCGAATGATCGTTCGTCTAATCCCTTGTAGTGCTGTGTGTTAGTGATAATGTTTGGGTTTTAGCCAGCCAGCTTGAAACCGAAACATTGAATAAATTTTGGGACACCCTAAAGTAAATGCTTCAGGGTGTTTTTTATTTTTACAAGCTAACCTTATAAGGAAAATTTAAAGCAATAACGTCAATGAACTAATTTTTTATCACTTTGTTAAACCTTGGAATACCTTTTATAATAAGCTTTCTTTTTTGTCTGAGCGAAGGTAAGTCTCTTGAGTATCATTGTTGCACTGGATGCTAAAAGCCAATATGACGCATTAACGATTGCAGAGCAGTTAGACCCTGCATTATGTCGGGTGAAAGTTGGTAAAGAGCTATTTACTCATGAAGGCCCAAATGTGGTAAAGGCATTACATGACAAGGGTTTTGAAGTTTTCCTGGACTTGAAGTTTCATGATATTCCCAATACTACGGCTCAAGCCGTATGTGCAGCAGCAGACCTAGGTGTTTGGATGGTGAATGTGCATGCATCAGGTGGCCGTAAGATGATGGAAACCTGTGTAGAGCGATTAAAAGCCGGTAACTATAATACGCAGCTGATTGCAGTGACTGTACTGACTTCAATGGGGCGTGAAGATTTAAAAGATATTGGTTTAGATGTTGAACCATTTGAACAAGTGCAACGTCTTGCAAAACTCACTCAGGAAAGTGGTCTGGATGGGGTGGTTTGTTCTGCTCAGGAAGCCAAAATGCTGCGTGAAATTTTAGGCCAGGGCTTTGCTTTAGTCACTCCTGGTATTCGTCCGGCAGGTTCAGCTGCGGATGATCAGAAACGTATTGTCACCCCTAAGCAAGCCATGCTGGATGGTTCTACACATTTGGTGATTGGCCGTCCAATTACCAAGTCGGACAATCCGCGTCAAATGCTAAAAGATATTTTGGCGACCTTGTAACTTTACACCCTCTCCCTTGCGGAGCAGTACTCCTCATCTCCCAAAGGGAGAGAGAACGTCTCATTATTGTAAAAATGGACAAGTTCTCCTTCTGGGAGATGAGGTAGGTGAGGGATAAATATAAAAATTAAACTGCTGCCAGCACACTCACCAATATGGGCGCTAGTATAGAAAGAATAAAGCCGCTGACCATGGCGTGTGGAATAAAATCATTGCCACAGGCCTGTTTTACCATCGGCAAAGTGACATCCATTGCTGTTGCTCCTGCTGAAGAAATTGCAGAGCGTGGATAACGCCAACCGATAATATACATAAACACAATTGCCAATATTTCTCGAAACAGGTCATTCATCAGTGTAATACTACCAAGATGGGCATTTTTGAGTTCTGTGACCACAATACCAGTCATGGAATAAAAGCCATAACCTTGGGACAGCATGATGAGATCTTTTAAACTGATGTCTTGAATCAGTGTAGCTGTAACGAAAGCACCCAGTAGTGAACCGGCTATACAGCCCAATGGCACCAGTAAAATTTTCCAGTTCAGCCAGGATCGGTCTAAGGGTGAATAGGCAAGATCCAAGCCAATCATGAACATGAACGCCAGTAATAGGTTCCAGGTACTTATATGCAATGTGTAGCCCATGTAGGCTGTAGATTCAGAAAGTACATAACCTAATAGTAAGGCAATAAAAGCATAACTGATATTGATCAGGGATTTGCTCACAAGGCTCATAGACACTTTGCCGTGACTCGGTTGATAACCCAAAAGCCTGAATAACACATAACAGCAGAGGAATGCGCCGAGGCTGGTGAGTATGGCTAAAACAGCGGCCTGATTCAGGATTTGCCAAGGCTGAGCAATCGTATGTAATGTTTGCCTAAATTCAATGGCAATAGCAATCAGCAGAATATAGGTAAAATAGGGCAGAATCTTAAAAGCAAGATGCACAAGCCAGTGAGGTAAGCGTCTTGCCAAAACAAATCCGAGCACTAAACAAAGCAGTAACTGGAAAATCAACCAAAAGGATTGCATAAAGAATTAAGCAGCTAATAAATACCTGTTTATTATGACCGTTAAATATTTAGGCTGCACGACTTCCAGCTGTTTTATTTAGCAGACGGAAGTCAGCAGGATTAAGCTTTTTTGTCTGTAGCCAGTATTTCCAGGTATAAGTAGGCCACAGGGCAAAGTTCTTGCCGCTATCTTGCTGGTACCAGCTCACACAGCCAGATTGCCAGACTGTGCCATCAAGCAATTTTTGTACACGCTGGTTGAATCGGTCTTGTACCTGATCTTTAACCACAATGGCATGACTTTGCGTGTTTTTAACCAGTTCAATCATTTGTAGAATATAGTTCACCTGAGATTCAATCATAAAAATCACGGAGTTGTGTGCCAAAACCGTATTAGGTCCCAGCAACTGAAATAAATTGGGAAAGCCTTTGGTACACATCCCATAGAAGCTTTCTGCACCCTCCTGCCAGGCACCGCGCAAATCTTGTCCGTGTTCACCACTACATTGAAATGATTTTAGATAGATGCGTGGATCGGTAATAAAACCGGTTCCATAAATTAAGCAATCAATCTTACGTTCTTTGCCATCTTTGGTAATGATGCTGTTTTCAGTAAATTCCTGAATAGCCTCGGTCACCAGTTCAACATTGCTTCGGTTAAAAGTGGGATAGTACTTATTGGATACCAAAATACGTTTGCATCCCATGATGTAATCAGGTGTCAGTTTTTGCACCAGATTTTTGTCTTTGACCTGAAACTTGATAAAAGCTTCTGCCAGTTTTTGGGTGTATTTCATCACTGCAGGTTGAACAATGGGAACCACGCGAGATTCATTGGACCAATATAAGCGTGCCCGGTGCAGTTTCCTAAACCAGTCTAGTTTTTTAAATAATTTCTTTTCAACATTCCAATAGCGGCGTTCATCTCTAGGAATGACCCAAGCCGCAGTACGCTGGAACACATAGAGTTGCTTAACTTTAGCTGCAATTTCTGGAATGTATTGAATTGCACTCCCACCTGTCCCAATTGAAGCAACATTTTTGTCTGTCAAGTCATATTGGTGATCCCATTGTGAGGAATGAAAAACTTTACCCTGAAACTTTTCAATGCCCTTGATATGAGGGATATGGGGTACATGTAAAGGGCCGGATGCAAAAACCACAAATTGAGCAATTAAAGTTTGTTCATTATTGAGGATGAGTTTCCAGTCACAACTTTGTTCATTGTATTGGGCAGCCAGAACTTCACGATTAAATTGGCAATATTTTTCCAGGTTAAAGCCAGTGACTAAATCTTGTATATATTTAAAGATTTCGGGTGCTTCAGCATAGCGTTTTGACCAGTCGCTTTTGGGGGCAAAAGAAAGGGAATACATATGGGACTGGACATCGCAGGTTGCACCGGGATATTGGTTTTCGCGCCAGGTTCCCCCTACATCACTGGCTTTTTCCAGGATCACAAAATCATGCATATTGCTTTGTAGTAGACGTATAGCCATCGCCAAACCGCCAAAGCCTGCACCAATGATAGCGATTTTTGTTTGTGTTGGCATAGATTGCTGCAGTGTTTGATTGTGCATTTTTTATTGGCCTTATTGCTTCTATTATTTTTGTATCTTATAGCAAGGGTGAGATAACCGACATGATAGCCATGACAGAAAAATTGATAGTTTCGGCAATTTGCAAGCATGAAAAATTATAGTAAAAATTAAGAAGTTATTTTGATGTGATCCTGCTATGAAACGTTCCATTCTCGGCTTGATGTATTTAATTCAAGGCATGCGTAAAGCTGGGATTGCTGTTGATCCAAAACTTCAAAGTATTGGACTGCGTGCGGATGCATTGGATCCTAGCTCAATTATTCATCCAGGTCTGGAATGGGATGTGCTTAAAGTTATTGGGCAGGATGTGGCACCAGAAAAAGGTCTGTTTATTGGGCAGCATTATGCACTTGCGGGTTATGGTCCTTTACTGATGTTATTGGTTACCAGTGAAAATATCCGTACTGCTTTAGAGCAGGGGATTCGCTATCAGGCATTAACTCATTTAACAGGTGTGTTGAGTTTAAAATATAAAGCTCAAAAGATGGCTTTGTGCTATGTACCTGAAGATTTAAACAGTGATCTCGGACTGTTGCGAGCACAATGTGAAATATCGGGAACTTATAAATTTATTCAAGATCTGTATAACATGATGGGCTTAAGTATTCCCCGAATGCAGATTGAACTGCCGTTTGTGCTGCCTGAAAATCAGCAGGATCTAGATGTCTATCAGGATTACTATGGTGCTGAATTACAGTTTACTGCCGAGTCTGCAGAATTCTGGTTTGATGATGCTGTGTTAAATGTACAAATTCCTTCAGCAGATAAAATGACCTTTAATCTTTATGAGAGCAAATGTATTGCTGAGTTGGAGCGTTTAAAGATGAATAAATCTGTACCCTCCCTGGTGCAGCGTGTGCAAGATTATCTGGAGCTGCAAGCAGGTGTAATGCCTAGCATGGCAGAGACGGCACAAGCGCTGCAAATTCCAGAACGTACGTTGCGGCATCAACTGCAACAGTTACAAAGCAGTTATAAACAGATACGTGAACAATTGATTAAAGACAAGGCATTAAGATTGATGGAATATAAAGAATATTCCATTGAAATGATTGCAGAATTGCTGGGTTATTCAGAGCCTGCAGCTTTCAATCATGCCTTTAAACGCTGGTTTGGACAAAGTCCACGCCAGTACTTTAAGTAGTTTTGTAAATAGCCTAAGTATATTAATGCCAAAGTGTTATATATTTCACCTCAACCTTCGCTATACTTTCAATAGCCTAAAATAGTATTCAATCCTATGTCAGATTTAAATTCTAAGCACAGTACAGCCTTTATTCCCTTATCACCTGCGGAGCGCTATGCACAGGCCATCGCGTCTGGTCAGTTCATGCCGGATGAGGCGCAGGCGCAAGCTGTACATGAGTTGGATCGCGTTTGGCAAGAGTTGATTCAGCGTTTCAAAGCTTCAAAAAAAGCGTTTCGCCGTTTTCGTCGTCAAACCTCACCACGAGGTGTATATATGTGGGGTGGTGTAGGGCGAGGTAAAACCTGGTTAATGGACCAGTTTTTTGAGTCGATTCCGTTTCGCCGTAAAACGCGCATGCATTTTCATCATTTCATGCAACATGTACATCGTGAGCTGAATAAATTATCAGGGCAGCGAAATCCGTTGGATCAGGTTGCAGACCAGATTTACCAGCAGGCAGTGGTCATCTGTTTTGATGAATTTTTTGTTTCCAATGTCACAGATGCCATGATTCTGAGCGAGTTATTCCAGAAACTCTTTACCCGTGGCATTACCTTGGTGGCGACTTCAAATATTGCACCCGATGGTTTATATAAAAATGGAATCCATCGTGACCGTTTTATACCTACCATTGAAATGGTGAAAAAACATTGTGTAGTTCTCAATGTGGATGCCGGCGTGGATTATCGTTTACGTGTGCTGAAACAGGCACAACTGTTTAAACATCCATTAACACATGAGCATAAACTCTGGATTGCGCAGCGCTTTACTGCTTTAACCCAGACTCAAACCCAATCTCAAGAACCGATTATCATCAATAACCGTATTGTTGAAACCATTGGTCATACTGAAGATGTGTTATGGTGTGAATATTCAGAGCTGTGTTTAAAACCGCGCAGTCCGGCTGACTTTATTGAAATCGCCAATATCTATAATACTGTACTGGTCAGTAATGTGCCGCATTTGACCGATTATCTATCGGAAGGTACACGCCGTTTTATCTATCTGGTCGATGAGTTTTACGATCGTGGGGTCAAACTATTGCTGACTTCGGAAGACAGTATTATTGACATTTATCAAGGCGAAAAACTGGCCTTTGAAATTGAACGCACACGTTCACGTTTACTGGAAATGCAGTCTGATGATTATCTGAACTCTGAACATAGACAAATACAGGGGTCGGCCTCAGAAGCCAGCTAAAGATCAAGCGCCTAAACAGGCGCTTTTTTTTACATAAATTGTTTGAGTGTTTTATCGACATTTTGTTCTATTCGTGGCTTAATCTTTGCTCGACAGTGATAGAAATAGCGTTTTTGGTTGGTTTTAAAACAAAATTCTGCACTTAAGTCTAATTTCGACATTTTAAAAACTTTATAGACTATAAAAAGGTATTCAGGCAGATAATAATGTTGCATTTGTGATCTTTATTTTATTGAGTGATGTTTACATTCATTTATTAGAAAATGATCATTATTTAGGAATGTGATAATACTATTCAGCTAGGTATAAATCGGTATACTAGAATCTCTTGTTATAAAAAGTAGCAATATCAGGAAAGACAATGACTGCACGTATTCAAAAAGGCAAGTTAGCGATTGCTAAAGAACTTTACGATTTCATCGAAAATGAAGCATTACCAGGTTCTGGTTTGGACAGTGAAACATACTGGAAAAACTTTGAACAAGTCGTTGTCGATCTTAGTCCAAAGAACAAAGCACTATTGGCTAAGCGTGATGACCTTCAAGCTAAAATTGATGAATGGCACCGCAACAACAAATTTGAACTCGAAGCTTACAAAGCTTTCCTTACTGAAATTGGCTACTTATTACCAGAAGTAGAAGATTTCCAAATCAGCACAGAAAATGTAGATGAAGAAATCGCATTATTGGCTGGTGCGCAATTGGTAGTACCTGTGCGTAATGCACGTTACTGCTTGAATGCGGCAAACGCACGTTGGGGTTCTCTATACGATGCGCTTTACGGTTTCGACGTAATCTCTGAAGAAGGTGGCGCGGAAAAAGGTAAGGGCTATAACCCGGTTCGTGGCGCAAAAGTTATCGAATTTGCTAAAAACTTCTTAAACGAAACCTTCCCTCTGGTAAATGGTTCACATGCAGATGCAACCAAATATGCGGTTGAAGGCAAAAAATTAGTTGTGACGCTAAAAGATGGTTCAACAACGAGTTTAGCAAAAGAAGGGCAATTTGTAGGTTTCAATGGTGATGAAGCTGCACCAACTGAAATCGTACTTTTAAACAATGGCTTACACGTTATTGTTGAAATTGATGCAACCAGCCCGATTGGTCAAACTGACGCTGCTGGCGTAAAAGATCTTGTACTTGAAGCTGCTGTAACCACCATTCAAGACTTGGAAGACTCTATCGCAGCTGTAGATGCTGAAGAGAAAGTTGAAGGCTACCGTAACTGGTTGGGCTTGATGCGCGGTACACTTTCTGAATCAATCGAGAAAAACGGTAAAACCGTGACTCGTACATTGAACCAGGACCGTACTCATAAAAACCTGATTGGTGGTGAAACGACGCTTCATGGCCGTTCATTGATGTTGCTTCGTAACGTGGGTCACTTGATGACAAACCCTGCGATCTTGGTAGATGGTCAAGAAATCTACGAAGGTATCATGGATGCGTTAATCACGCCGTTATTGACTTTTGCTGACATTAAAGGCGAAAACACGATCAAGAACTCGCGTAAAGGTTCTATGTATATCGTGAAGCCAAAAATGCATGGTCCAGAAGAAGTTGCATTTGCAGTTGAGTTATTTGAACGTGCTGAACAGGCACTTGGTTTACCTGCGAAAACTTTAAAAATCGGCATCATGGATGAAGAACGTCGTACATCTGTGAACCTGAAAAACTCTATCGCTCAGGCGAAAGACCGTACCATCTTCATTAACACCGGTTTCATGGACCGTACAGGCGATGAAATCCATACGTTTATGGAAGCAGGTCCATTTGTTCGTAAAGGTGAAGTGAAGTCACAAATCTGGTTCCCGGCTTATGAAAACCGTAACGTGATGATCGGTCTTCAAGCAGGTTTACGTGGTAAGGCGCAAATTGGTAAGGGCATGTGGCCAAAACCAGATATGCTTGCAGATATGTACAAAACCAAGATTGAGCATCCAGAAGCTGGCGCAAGCTGTGCATGGGTTCCGTCTCCATCTGGCGCTGTGATTCACGCGATCCATTACCATCAATGCAACGTGTCTGAGCGTCAAAAAGAATTGTTGAATACTCAGCCGTTATCATTAGATGACTTGTTAACTCCACCTTTAGCAACAGATACTAACTGGACTGCTGAAGAGAAAACTAAAGAGCTTGAAAATAACCTTCAAGGTATTTTGGGTTATGTAGTTCGTTGGGTTGATCTGGGTGTAGGTTGTTCTAAAGTGCCAGACATCAACGATGTTGGCTTGATGGAAGACCGTGCGACATTACGTATTTCTTCTCAACACGTTGCAAACTGGTTGCGTCACGGTATTGTAAGCAAAGAGCAAGTGGAAGAAGTGATGCAACGTATGGCTAAAGTGGTTGATGAGCAAAACGCAAATGATCCAGCTTACACACCAATGGCACCAGGTTTTGATGGCTGTGCTTACAAAGCTGCATATGACTTAGTCTTTAAAGGTGCTGAACAACCTTCTGGTTATACTGAACCGCTACTTCATGCATACCGTTTGAAATTAAAAGGTTACACAGGTGATTAATCCTGCGTAATCAAGCTACATAAAAAAGCCTCTTCGGAGGCTTTTTTATTGTCTAAAAGTAACAAAAATTCTTTTATTCTGGCACTTTAATACATTCAGTTATACATTAATCTTCAAAGCAAAATAACTAAAGGATTTGATGATGCAAGCTTATCAATTTAATGATGAACAATTTATAGCAGGACATTGGCTAAAAGGAACGTCAACCCATACGCTTCATAATCTCAATCCTTATACTCAAGAACTTATTTTAAAATTGCAGGCTGCCAGCCTTGTCGATGTGGATAGTGCTTATTCGGCTGCAGAGCGTAGTTTTGCTACCTAGTCGCAAACGCTTCCATCCAAGCGTAAAAACATTATCCTCCGAGTTTTGGATGTGGTCAAAAATAGACGCGAAGAAATCATTGACTGGCTCATTCAGGAGTCTGACAGCACACGTTTTAAAGCCAATATTGAAGTAGATGCTGTATTGGGTATTATCAATGAGGCCATCACATTTCCTGAAAGAATGGAAATCCAGAAATTGCAATCTATAGACCCTACTCGCAAAAGCCATGTAGTACGAAAAGCGCTCGGCGTGATTGCAGTAATTAGTCCTTGGAACTTTCCATTTCATCTTAGTATGCGTTCTGTAGTCACAGCCCTAGCAATTGGAAATTGTGTGGTGTTAAAGCCTGCAAGTGATACACCTATTACAGGAGGAATGCTACTTGCCAAAATTTTTGAAGAAGCGGGTCTCCCTGAGGGGGTATTCAGTGTGGTTGCCGGTTTAGGTGGTGAAATAGGGGATTACTTTGTTGAGCACGATACCCCTAAAATGATTTCATTTACAGGTTCAACCTTAGTTGGAAAACGTGTTGGGCAATTGGCAGTTGGTGGTAGCCATCTGAAGCGAATAGCACTGGAACTGGGCGGTAATGCGCCTTTAGTGGTGCTGGATGATGCTGATCTGGATCTGGCAGTGGAACTCGCTGTGGTGGGACGTTTTTTGCATCAGGGACAAATTTGCATGAGTACCAATCGGGTGATTGTCGATGCTAAAGTTTATGATACTTTTGTTGAAAAACTGGTCATTCGCACTAAAAACATTGTCTACGGTGACCCTGAGCAAGAGGATACTCTCATTGGCCCGATTATTAATGGGGCACAAGTTGAAAAAATAAAACACATTATTGCTCAGGCACTGCAAGAGGGGACTAAACTTATCGTGAGAGGTGATATTCAAGATAATATGGTGCCACCGCATATTTTTATTGATGTCAATCCTGAATCCAGTTTAGCCAAAGAAGAAAGTTTTGGGCCAGTCTTACCGATCATTAAGGCTCAAGATGAAGCCGATGCTTTGCGTTTGGCTAATAACACAGCCTATGGGCTATCCAGCGCAGTATGTACCACCGATCTCGAGCGCGGAACTCGTTTTGCAATGCAGATTGATGCAGGTATGACACATATCAATTCCATAACCGTGGCAGATCAGCCGAATGCACCCTTTGGCGGAGAGCGAAATTCAGGCTTGGGACGGTTTAATGGACAGTGGATATTGGATGAGTTCAGCCGTACACATTGGTTAACGCTTCCGAATAGTCATGTGAAGTAGAAATGATGTGATTAAAGTTATAATGCAATAAGTTTTAATTTAAGTCTTATTGTATGTGCGCTAATTTTAAACCGCTTACTTTAAAGCAGCTTCGTGAGTTGAATCTTCCGGATATTCCTTTTGAATATCCGGATGAGGTCTATCCAAATTATGAGTTGCCCTTGCTGTTCAAATCAGCGCAAGGTTTGGAGTGGCGTAAGGTTGGTTTTGGGATGGTACCTAAATGGGCTGAAGATAAAACTATTGCCCTAAAAACCTATAATGCTCGAAATGAAACTTTGCTACAAAAACCGACATTTATAAATGCTGCTTCAAAATGCAAATTTGGCGTGATGCCGGTGAGTGAGTTTTATGAGTCAAAATATATTGAGAATAAGCCTCAACGTTGGGGGGTACGCCGAAAGGACGGCCATGCTTTTTATATTGCAGCGCTCTATGAAATTTGCCGAATTGGAGATGAAATTATTCGTTCAGCAACCATGCTTACGATGGATGCTATAAATCACCCTATGATGAAAGATTTTCATGAACCCGGAAATGTAAAACGCTCAGTGATTATTATTCCTCACGAGCGTTTAGAGGAATGGTTAAGTTTGAACTCACCAGATATTCATTCTTTCGTAGAAGGGTTTCCGGAGGTAGATTTTGAATGTTCACATGTTCCAAAGGCAAAAATCGAAAAAATTAGTCCCCAACTTAATTTTTTCGATTAAGCTTAGATGATTACGATAAATTTTTAAAAATATGTTGCAGGCTTTCCATCATTTTTTCAATTTGTAATGGAGTTAGGCCTTGGTAAGATTGTTTGAGAACTATATTGCTCAGATCTTTAATTTTCAGGGTCATTCGTTGTCCTTTCTCGGTTAAGACAACTCGGGTAATCCGGGCATCATCTTCACATGAATAGGTTTCAACTAGTCCTTCATCTTTTAAACGATAGACGATTTTGGTGGTGGTCGACATTTTGGAAATGACCATTTCGGAGAGGTCTGAGACGCTGGCATGAGGTTTGGATTTTAGTGACAGTAAAATACGGCGACGTGAATTGTCCAGACCATATTTTTTCAGTGCATGATCTAGTTTTTTTACACTTTGTGCATGAACTTGAGTAATCCAGTAGTAGGGGAAATCTCCTAAATCAAAATTTTCACCAGATAGAAGTAAAAATCTACTATATTTCTTGGGCATTGTTTATTTTCTCCCATTAATTTTTTATTTATAATTTATTGCTTCAACATTTTTTAGAAAAGGCGGATTCAAGCGGCAAGTGCAACAGTATAAAAACCAGCCATAACTTCACTCGGTGTATGCCAACCTAGTGTTTTTCTAGGACGATGGTTGAGTGCAAATTCTATCTGCTCTATTTGTTCGTTT